>JAFARV010000275.1 GCA_019245255.1 Acidobacteriaceae bacterium
GATTACCGAATGAACTCGTCGGAGGGCGCACGGGATTTTGCGTCTCGATTTCCGTGGTGTTGCTCGGCATTACTACTTGAAAGATAACGACGACAGGTTGGGAGCGGAAGTTGCCCGTCGCGCGATTTCTGCCAAACGACTATCGCCCGCGGCGGACGGTTTCAGCCACTAAGTCTGTGTGTTCCTTAATCTTAGCAAGAATCGCCTCGGCTACGCGCAAAGCATTTGAAGCGGCGAACCCGTCCACTTTCGGTTGTGATCGCTCGCGGACACACCGGAAAAACGCCTCGAGTTCGAGCTTCAGCGGCTCTCCAGGCGTGGTCGGCAGCGGGGTGTAGGAGATCGGGAGCTCACCCGCAGCGGCACCCGGCTGCACTGCCAAACGAACGGCATCCTGGCGCTGGTAATCGAGTGAAATATACTCGCCCGCTTGAAAGACGCGAAGCTTGCGAACCTTCTCGGTCGACACGCGGCTGGCCGTCAAATTCGCGATGCATCCTGAGGCAAAAGAAAGGCGAACATTGGCTATATCTACTTTAGATGAAAGGACCGAAATGCCGGCCGCCCGCACTTCGTTTGGCAGATCCCGGGTGAAGTTCAGCACAATATCGAGGTCGTGAATCATGAGGTCGAGGATCACGTCGACGTCGAGGCTGCGCGGGCTGAACACGCTCAGCCGGTGGACTTCGAAGAAGATAGGGACGGTCAGCGCACGCTCGAGAGCGGTAACGGCGGGGTTGAAGCGCTCGAGGTGGCCGACCTGGAGGATGCGCGCCCGCTCCTCGGCAAGGCGGGTCAGGCGATCGCCGGCCTGCGATGATTCGGCGATCGGTTTTTCAACGAGAACATCTAGCCCGGACTCGATCAGTTGGGAAGCTACTCGCTCGTGCGTGATCGTCGGGGTCGCCACAATAGCGCAATCGGCGAGTGTCGAAACCTCATCGAGCGAGCCGACAACCGGGCCGAGCGCCTCGGCACGGGACCGGTCCACGTCGTAGACGCCGGCGAGTTCAACCTCCGGAAGTTCCCGAATCGCCCGGACGTGGTTCCTCCCGAATGCTCCTGCGCCGATTACGGCCACGCGGAGAGGGTTCATTGGTCTGGCTGCTCCAATGGCGGGTAACCGACGATGGCGATATCGGCCTTATTCGCGCGTGACAGCATTGCTTCTTTGTCGAGCAGCAGCGTTCGACCGGCATCGACCGCCAGCGCAGTAGTTTTTGTTTCGACCATGGTTTCGATTGTGGTGATGCCGACAACCGGAACATCGAACAGCAGGTGTGCCCTGCCGTGAGAGGCCTTTACGAGGCGCAGCGGCTTCCCGTTGGTAAGCGCCGCAGCGCGTCGAAGCATGGCATCGGTGCCTTCCATGGCTTCGGCAGCCACGCAGGCCTTTTCACTAATCGCGACACTCTGGCCGATGTCGGCGGTGGCGAGAACAGATGCAAGGCGGCGTCCGTAACGAATATCCACTTCTTCCTCTTTGTTCGGCTTGCGGGCGGTGACCACCCCTTCGGCCGCCAGCAACGATCTCAACAGGTGCGTGGAATCGACCAGTTCGATTCCTTCGGTCGCAAGCACGTGCTGGATGCCGCCGATCAGCGCCGCCGTGTTTTTCTCTTTGAGTGAGGTCAGCAGTTTGAAGAGACGCCAGTCGGGCTTTATATCCGAGAAGATGCTGACATGCTTTACCTGCCCGGTCATCATGACCCGGCTCACCTGCTCCCGCTTAAGAATTTCGATCACCTTTCCGAGTTGGCCGATATTGATCCAGTGCAGGGAAGCGGCGAGTTTTGCGATCTCCGGACTGGCTTCGTTCTCAATCGCGATCACAACCAACTCGAGGCCTTCTCGATTGGCCGTTTCGAGAGCGAGCAAGGGGAAGCGCCCGTTGCCCGCGATCATGCCATAACGATTCACTTGATTACGCCGTGCCTTGATGCCCGGATAAACTCGAGTAGGTCGACCACTTCAGCCGTTTGCGGGAGTTCTTCCTCGATTTTGGCCACGGCTTGCGTGGTATTCAAGCCGGAACGGGTGAGCAGCCGGAACGCATTTTGCAGCGGTTCGATCTGATCGGGTTGGAAGCCGCGCCGTTCGAGACCGATGCGATTGGCGCCGTACACATGGACTTCATGATCCGACGCTGTGGTTGAATACGGAAGCACGTCCTGCTTAATGACGCTGTAGCTGCCGATAATGGCGTGTTTGCCGAGGCGAACGAATTGATGAATGGCCGACAAGCCACCGATGATCACATAGTCCTCGACGATTACGTGTCCGGCGAATGTTACGCCGTTCGCGAGTATCGCGTCGTTATGAATGATCACGTCGTGCGCAATGTGAACGTAAGCCATGACTAGATTGCCATCGCCAATCGCGGTTACCATGCCGCCTCCCTGCGTGCCGCGGTGAATAGTGACAAATTCACGGATGGAGTTTCTGTTGCCGATGCGCGTTTCCGACGGTTCGCCCTTGTACTTCTTGTCCTGCGGAGTTACTCCGCAAGACGAGTACGGGTAAAAAACGTTATCTTCTCCGACGGTAAGCTTGCCTTCCATGTATACGTGGGCAAGCAGGCGCGTTCGGGCGCCGATAGTAACCTCGGGCCCTATGACACAGTACGGTCCGATTTCGGCTTCGGGTGAGATTTCTGCTAGTGGATCGATAATGGCGGTCGAATGGATCACGCCAGCTGCGGTTCGGGGATGGATTGAGGCGTAACAGAAGTGGGTGCGAACGTGCGGTTCGTCAACTTGCACATCACCATTGCCTCTGCCGCGACCTGGCCATCGACCAGGGCTATGCCTTTCATCTTCGCAACCGTCGTCTTTATGCGTTCAAGCTTCATCTCTATGCGAAGTTGATCGCCGGGGACTACCGGCCGCCGGAACTTTGCTTCTTCAATCGAGGCGAGGAACATGATTTTGCCTCTGGTCTGCGGCGCGACGCTGCCCACGAGAATGCCGCCGACCTGCGCCATTGACTCAATAATCATGACGCCCGGCATCACGGGGAAGTCAGGGAAATGACCGGTGAAGTACGGCTCGTTCACGGTGACGTTTTTGATGCCGACGATCGAGTCGTTCGTGATCTCGAGAATCTTGTCGACCAGCAGCATCGGATACCGGTGCGGCAGAATTTCGAGGATCTGCTGGATATCGAGCGACGGCATGAGAACCCATATGATAACAGCGGGTTCGATGGGGGGCCCTCGGGCAAACTGACTTGTGTCTATACATTGGATAACCAGCAATGCACTCCTTTCTCAAGTTTGCAAACGACAACCGAGCGGGGATTATCCGACTGATTCAGGAGCTTGTGGAGTGTGAGTCTCCCAGTGATTCGCTGGAGCATGTCAACCGTTTTCTGGATTTACTGGTCGAACGAACCTCCGATATCGCGACTGCGGAAAAGATTGGTGTCTCGCAATCCGGCAAGGCCTTGAAGCTTACTTTCCACGGCGGCGATGGCGATGGCCAGGTACTCGCGCTCGGACACGCCGATACGGTCTGGCCCCTGGGAACAATCGAACGAATGCCCTTTCGCGAACGAGACGGGAGGTTATGGGGACCGGGCGTGCTCGACATGAAAGCGGGCCTGGCGATCTTCATCTCCGCCGTTCGTGCGCTGGTTGCAACGGGAGTCCGGGTGCGACGGACAGTTTGTCTGTTGGTTGTGCCAGACGAAGAAACGGGCAGCACCTATTCACGATGCGTGACGGAAGCGGAAGCGCGAAACAGCCTAGCAGTACTAGTGCTCGAACCCGGGACGGGCCTTGAAGGCAAGTTAAAGACATCGCGCAAGGGCGTTGGGCACTACACCGTCTATGTAGAGGGAAAAG
Source organism: Acidobacteriaceae bacterium (assembly GCA_019245255.1). Lineage (GTDB taxonomy): Bacteria > Acidobacteriota > Terriglobia > Bryobacterales > Bryobacteraceae > Bog-105. The sequence continues at coordinate 3,845 of JAFARV010000275.1, forward strand.
CGGCGCACGCCGGAGTTGACTTTGAGAGCGGCGCGAGCGCGGTGCTGGAAGCGGCCCGCCAGGTCCTGCGGCTGAATGAATTGACCGATTTAGGTCGCGGCTTGACCGTCAATCCCGGCGTAATTCAAGGCGGGACGCGATCGAACGTGGTTGCGGCGGAGGCACGGATTGAAGTGGATGTGCGAGTGCAACGACTCGAGGATGCAGCTTTTATTGAGGAACAGCTTCGGGATCTGACAGCCCTTGACTCGAGGTGTCGAGTTCGCGTGGAGGGCGGTTTGAATCGGCCTCCGATGGAACGGACGGAGGGGATTGCAAGGCTGTTTCAGACGGCACGTCGGATTGCTGCTGACATTGGAATCGACTTGGAGGAGTCTGCGACGGGCGGTGGCTCCGATGGAAATTTCACGGCGGCGCTTGGAGTACCAACGCTCGATGGACTGGGTGCGGTCGGAGAAGGAGCGCACGCTTCGAACGAGAGCATACTGATCGACCGGATTGCCGATCGCGTAGCGCTGCTTGCGGGATTAGTGAGACTGCTGTGAGCTGTCCTGCGATTCCGATGGAAACGCGCTGTTTCCTGAGTTATTGTGACTTTGTGGAGTTTGAGCGAGAGCTCGACATGTCCTCAGGATTGCGTTGCGGAGTGACATGTATGCGTAGCGCACTCTTGCTCTTGCTGCTTGCAATGTCCGCCATTGCTCAAGTCACCGACGCGCGGCGTATGGGCGGCCCGGTTGAGATCAAGACCTGGCGCTTTCAAGCCGGCGATGATCCGCGCTGGGCGGCGAGCGATTTCGACGATTCATCCTGGCGAGTGATACAGGGCGACAAGCCATGGGACCAACTGGGGCTTACCGCAGACGGCTATCTTTGGCTTCGCACGCGAGTTCTGATTCCTGAAAATGCCGGTCGTCTTGGTTTGGGACTGACACTGATCGGTCCCCACGAGATCTTCGCAAATGGGAAGAGCATCGGTGTGGCGGGCGAGTTCCCACCCCGCGGGCTGCTGTATGCGGAGGCGCCGCACCTCTACCCTTTCGATGCGCCCGCTGGCCATTTCGTTGAATTGGCCATCCGCGTGTGGTTGTGGCCGGCGCTGAACCGCATCGGCACGCTACCCGGGCCGGTTTTCATCGGTCCAGCTGACGTCATGAGCAACGCGCATGAATTAACGATGCGCCAAATCATCGACGGGCAGATCGGCTCATATGTTCTCGAGATTGTTTACACCGTACTTGCGGCAGGGCTCATCATTCTGTTCCTTCGACAACGAAAGCAGAGTGAGTATCTCTGGCTTTCGTTGGCGATTATCCCTGCGGTTTTGATGGGAATTGTTGACAGTCGTACCGTGATGGTAACCACAGACACCCGCTTGGTGAACTACTTCAACAGCATGGCGTCAGCATTCAGCGCAGTTTGCCTGCTCGAATTTGTCTTCCGATTTTTGGGGCAAGCTATGCCAAAATGGCTGCGAGTTTACCAATTTGTCCTAGCTCTGAACATACTCAGATCCTACGTGGCGTGGCACGACTGGATTTCCTTGAGCCAAGCTAATGTCGCGGCCTTGTTGTTGTACCTGCCGTACTGGTTTGCAACTCCGGGGATTGTGCTGTGGCGGTACGTCCGAGGGAACAAGGAAGCGGGATTGCTTGCAATTCCGCTGTTGCTCATGTTCGGCATCGACATGTCGAACTCGATTCACTGGGTGCTATGGCGTTTGCGTCTGCGGCATACCGTGACGGCATTCGTACCCGATCTGAAGCTAGGATTAGTCACGATTGCGCCCGATTCGATCACACATTTTCTTTTCTTCCTGAGCATTGCCGCGTTGATCCTGTACCGGTTCCAGAAGGTTCGCGCGGAACAGGCACAGGCCCAGGCGGAGCTCGAGGCAGCTCGCGATATGCAGGAAGTCATGGTGCCCAGTTCGGTCGCCTCCCCTGGTTTTCATATCGAGAGCGCCTACATACCGGCTCAGGAAGTCGGAGGGGACTTCTTTCAATTGTTTCCGGAGGATGGATCCGTGCTGATCGTCATTGGCGACGTTAGCGGCAAAGGTTTGAAGGCAGCCATGCTGGTGAGCCTCATCCTGGGCCTGCTACGCCGTACCGTTAAGGATACGCGCAATCCTGCGAAAATCCTGACCGAGGTGAACGAGCTGTTGGCAGGGCACACGGACGGCCGCTTTGCCACCTGTTGCTGTGCGTTGATCTATCGGGATGGACGCATGGCGATTGCCAACGCCGGCCATCTTTCGCCCTATTGCAATGGCGTTGAGATTCAAACGCCCGGAAACGTTCCGTTGGGATTAACCCCGGCCATCGAATACGAGGAAGTGGGCTTTCGGATTCCGGCCGGACAGCGGGTTCTTTTTGTTTCCGACGGTGTGGTGGAAGCGCGCAGTAAGTCCGGCGAGCTGTACGGTTTTGAGCGTACGCGAGTGATCAGCGTCGAGCCGGCGGCCGAGATTGCGCACGCTGCCCGGCAGTTCGGGCAGGAGGACGATATCACGGTAGTCGGCATTCAGCCAGCGGCGGCGTTCGGCTAATATCGCCGCTTTGCGGGTGGACCACGTTTTGGGCGAACCGGCGCCCACGGTGTT
>JAFARV010000346.1 GCA_019245255.1 Acidobacteriaceae bacterium
GGTTCCCACGTTCGCGTCAATTAAGAGTTCTTCACGGAGTTCGCGTGCAAGCGCTTGCTGCGGGGTTTCGCCCGGCTCGACTTTGCCTCCGGGGAACTCCCATTTGAGCGGGTGACGATCTGCCCTTCTCCGCTGTCCGACAAGCACCCGTCCGTCGCGGTGGCTGATCGCCGCCGAGACAAGCAGCGGTGGTCGTGTTCTCAAGTCGCTAATGTCCTGAGCCGGAGATTCGTATACAGCGCGGCCACGAGGTTACGCCTGCCCGCGCCAGTAGACGTGAAATGTACATGGTACCGGATGAGCGGTGAAGGAATCGGTAAGTGGGCGGTTTGCGGTTCACATACCATTTCGGCTCGGGGTGAAACATAATGGTAATAAGCCACGTCAACTCGACTATCGCGATTTGACCGCCGAGCAGTGTGCGCGCACATACGCAAGAAGGAAATTCATTCTCTATGAGCAGTAACGTTCAGCAGCCGACCTATATTATTCCCCCTCCCTCGAGCCCGAACTGGCGGACGCCTCTACTGATCGGAATCCTGGTGATCCTGGCAGCCGCGAACATCTATTTGTTCGTGCAGCTGGAGCGTGTCCGGACCGAGCAGCGCAATGAGATGGCGAGGCTGAAGGATGATTTGAACGGCACCATCGAGAAGCTACGGCTGGATTCTTCGGAAGCAGTGCAGCGGGCACGGCGAAATCTGGATACGCTACAGGCTCAACTGGAACAGCAGCGCCGCGCGGCGGACCGCGCCGTGGGACAAGCAAAAGTGGAAGCGCAGAAGCGCGTGGAGGCGTTGCAGGCTGAGCAACAGAAGCAGCAGCAGATCATTGCCGACGTGAAGCAGACGGCCGACACGGCGACCACCAAGCTGAATGATGTCAGCACCGATGTGGGCAATGTGAAATCCGATCTCGGCAACACCAAGAGCCAGTTGGAACAGACAATCGCAAACCTGAAGCACGCGACGGGTGAACTCGACAGCCATGCCAGCCTGATCGCAACGAACGGATCGGAACTCAAGGCGCTGCGCGAGCTCGGTGAAAGGAATTACACGGAATTCAAACTTACCAAGCAGAAGGATCCGACACGCGTCGCCGATGTGATGCTGCAACTGAGAAAAACGGACCCCAAGCGGAACAAGTTCACGGTCATGATCACGGCAGACGACGTGACGGTGGAAAAGAAGGATCGAACGATCAACGAACCCATTCAGTTCCTGACCAGGAAGGCGAATCAGCCGTACGAGCTGGTGGTAAATAGCGTAGGCAAAAATAGCATTGCCGGCTACCTGGCGACACCAAAAGTACAAACGCCACGGCCGAGCGCCGGGACAGCAGGGTTTTAAGATTGTCATAGCAGAAACTTTCATGCGTTATCCAGAACCACTCATTGCGCCAATGCGGCAGGACCTGACCCAGTACGGAGTTCAGGAGCTTCGAAGTCGTGAAGATGTCGACCGCGTGCTGGGCCCGAACTCCGGCACAGTGCTGGTCGTCATCAACTCGGTGTGCGGCTGTGCCGCGGGCAAGGCGCGTCCGGCAATCGGCATGGCGCTGCAGCACGCCTCGAAGCCCGACATTGCGGCCACTGTGTTCGCGGGAGCCGACCTCGACGCCGTGGCGCGAGTCCGCGAATTACTGGCCGCTTACCCGCCGTCGTCGCCTTCTATCGCCTTGTTTGAGGACGGCAAGCCGGTCTATATGCTACACCGGCATCAGATCGAATCGCGCGAGGCGCCTGAAATCGCCAAGATGCTGACGCGCGCATTTGATCAACATTGCGCGACGGCAAAACAATAGCACCTGGATCCGAACTCGGGTTCAGAAAAGTGCGGTGACATTGCGAGCTGCGGCACCTGCGTCGCGCAGGCGCGCACCTTCCTGGAGGAGGTAGAACCGGTCTGCCTTCACACCCGCAAAGTGTTGATGCGCGCCGCTCGGCCAAGCCACATCGAGGGACTCGATTATCAAAGCCGAACCAAGACCAAAGTGCACGCGCAAATCGCTCTGCGAGAGATAGCTGCCGCCTCCCATCACTTCGCGTATTTGCGTCATGCCGTTGGCACGCAGCTTCACGCGCGCACCCATCGCATCCCGATTGCTTTTCGTGCCGGCAAGCCGCAGGTTGAGGAAATGGTTCGAACCGCCGCTGTTCCGCAGCAATAGCGGCGGATCGCCGCTGTTGCCAACCACGATATCGACGTTTCCATCGTTATCAAAATCTCCGAAGGCGGCGCCGCGGCCAAGATGCGGAATCGAGAACCCTGTGCCGGCTTGTGCGGTCACATCGACGAATTTGCCTTGGGAATCGTTGTGGAACAGTAAGTTCAGCTGCTTGTAGTGGCCGTTCTTACGCGCCGTTTCGATGCCCTGATACACGTGACCGTTCGCCACAAACAGATCCAGCCAGCCGTCATTATCGTAGTCGAAAAATCCTCCTCCAAACCCGAGGTATTGCGTGCTGATGGGCGCTATACCGACGCGGCGAGTTACTTCTTCAAATCTGCCGTGCCCGGTATTGAGCCAGATATGATCGCCCTGATCCTGAAAGTCGGAGACGTACAGGTCAAGGAAGCCATCGTTGTTGTAATCACCAAGGGACAGACACATTGCTGCCATGGTGCCGCCGTCTTCGTTGGTAGCGACTCCGGCGTTCAGGCCTACTTCTTTGAAGGTTCCATTGTGCTCATTGTGGAATAGCTCGAGTTCCTGTCCGTCGTTAGCGACGAATAAGTCGGGCCAGCCGTCGTTGTCGTAGTCACCCGCCAGTACGGAAAGATTCTTGCCGTTGGGGTTGTACACCCCGGCTTGCTTAGTGACGTTCGTGAAGGTGCCGTCGCCGTTGTTGTGATAGAGGATGGCGGGCGATCCACCGTACTGCTGAGGCGGGCAACTGGATTGCACGCCTTCGACACTGCAAGTCTGGACCGAATCGGGGCCGAAGTTCACGTAGGCGCCGGCGTACAGATCCAGGCGGCCGTCGCGGTCGTAGTCAAAGAACACAGCGCCGGTGTGCAGACGGGCTCCGAAATCGAGACCGTCGACGTGCGCCTTTGCCGTTACATCGCTGAAAGTGCCGTTGCCGTTGTTGTGGTAGAGGATGTTGCGTCCGTACTGGGTGACGTAGAGGTCAGGATGACCGTCGTTGTCGTAATCGCCCCAGACGCAGCCGAGGCCATAAGCGTCGCCAAGCACGCCTGCTGTCTCGGTGACATCGGTGAACGTCCCATCGCCGTTGTTGCGATAGAGCGCGTTGCGTGCGGAACCGCCGCGGCCGTAGCGCTCACGGCCATTCACGAAGTAGATATCCTGCCAGCCGTCGCCATCGAAGTCGGCAACGCACACACCGGGCCCGGCCTCCTCGAGGATGGTTGCAATGTCCTTATGGCCTTTGTAGTGGGTGAAGTGAATGCCGGATGTGGCAGCGACGTCAGTGAACGTATAGGGTGGCCGGAGCAACGAGGCCAGCGCGACCGCGCCAAGAATGGTGGCCGCGATGATAGCTTTCAGCAAGCAAGCATTCTTACACAAATGGGAAACACCCGCCCGGCTCGTTGGTTTGAGCAGGACGGGTGTGCGATGCGATTATTTATGGTGCGCCGTTTAGAAGTACAGTTTCGCGCCAAATTGGAAGACGCGAGGATCGTACACCGACGTGACCTGTCCGAAGTTACTCTGACTGAACGAAGTGCTCACGCCATTCGGCTGAGTATGGTTAAACGTGTTGAAGGTTTCGATACGCAGTTCGAAACGGCTGCCGCGCTGTTCGCTGAACAGGAAATCTTTGAAAAGCGCGAGATTCCAGTCCTGGCGTCCGGGTCCGCGGTAGGCACCCGCCTTCAGGTTGCCCCAGGCTCCGACAACGGGGAGTGCGAATCCGCTCCCGGAGATCCACCCGGTCTGCGAGTTGATGCTGTGCGGCTGCGAAACCGCTCCCACAACGTCGGGCCGGTTGCTCGAATTCGGAAGTCCGTTCGAACCTTGGTTGCCGCCGAGCGTAATCTGGAGAGGTAAGCCGGTTTCGGCGGTTACCACACCCGAGAGCTGCCACCCTCCGATGGTGGTCTTGACCAGGCGGTTACCAGTGGTTCGGAAGAACGGAAGGTCGTATACGAAATTGGCTACGAAGACGTGAGTGCGGTCGAAGTTGCTCGGACCCTGGTCATAGGCACGATTATAGGGATCGGTCACGTTTGTAAGATCGCCGTTGTTGACTCCCGCCACTTCATCGACGGACCGCGAGAAAGTATAAGCGCCTTCGAGGCTCAGATCCTTCATCTGCGACCTCAAATCGAGTTGGAGCGAATTGTAATGCGAGTTCTCCGCGTTTTCAGACATCCGGAGAGAGCCGAAACCAGTGTACGGGACCACCTGGTTGAATTGAACCTGTTTGTTGATGATCGCTGCGAGCTGGCTCTGATCAGGCAAGTTTGTCTCGCGATAATCGTTCAGGTGCCGGCCCACGTTGCCGACATACGAGGCCGAAGCAACAGTGCTCTTCGCAAGTTGACGCTGGAGACCGAAGCTATATTGATAGGTCTGCGGCGGTTTGTAGTCGGTGCCCGCCATACCTGTGATGCTCGGCACACTGATGGGAGCGACTAAGGCATTACCGCTGCTGGCGCTGACATTCGGATTCGAGAACAGAATGTTGTTGAAGGTCACGGAGGAACTGAACGGAACGTTCGGTCCGCCGTTATATCTGTCGTTTCCTTCTACGCGTTCATAGAAGATACCGAAGCCGCCCCGAATAACAGTTTTCCCGTCACCGGCGAAATCGTATGCGAAACCGACACGCGGTCCAAACGTACCCCAGTGGTTGTCAACCAGCCCTTTGGGGATACCGTTCTTTCCTTCGATGCCGATTCCGTTCAGGTAGAACAGATAACCGTTAAGAAGCGGATTTGGGCTCGGCCCAAGTCCCGGGCTCGTCGGGAGGATCGCGTTCGGGTTGTTTGGGTTGAGGATCGCGCGGTCGGCCGGGTTGTACAAGTTGGGATAGAAGTTCGAGCCGCGATCGTTTGCTTCATATGCGTGCGGAATGCCATCCCAGCGGAGCCCCAGGTTCAGGGTCAGACGGGTATTCACGCGCCAGTTGTCCTGGAAGTAGGCAGCCCAGGATACGTTATTCCAGTGACCTGCATCCTGAACGGCTAATTCCGTGTAGGAGTTGGCCAGACCCAGCAGGTAATCCGCGAAGTCCACTCCTGTGTAGCTGCCATTGAACCCGAACTGACCTTGCGTGTTGCCGAACAGGTCCTGGATTTTCTTGTATAACGCCCAGCTACCGCCGAATTTCAATTGGTGCGCGCCGCGGAGCCAGGAGACGTCGTCCCGGATCTGGTAATCGTCGGCTTTGTTGTGCCAGGGGAAGCTGGTGGAATCGTATTGCGTACCCGTGCTGCCTTGCAGGAGGATGCCGGGAATCCGATTCTCATTGTTCGGCCCGGAGAACAGTCTGGGAACACTAAAACCGCTTGGCTGAGAAACTAC
>JAFARV010000369.1 GCA_019245255.1 Acidobacteriaceae bacterium
TAACGCTAAGGAAGAATGTCTGAATCGTGCCCTGGAGTAACACACCGGCGATTTCGTTGCTGTTGGGAAACTTCATTTGTGCGAACTGCGGGCGGCTTTGGAGCTGCTTCAAAGCTTCCGCTCCAACGGGACTGGTAAGGACTGCCGCGGCCAAGGCGGAAATGATCAGCAGTTCAACGAAAAACCACAAGCCGGTCATCCAGCCCAAGCGAGCACCGCCTGCGCCGGTCAGCGGCTGCGATGAGCGCCGGTTGTAGCTCGAGGCGGCAAAGAAGCCCGCTGCAACCAGTACCAATGGCAACACGAAGGGGGCAACTCCGGGCACCAAAAGACTCAAGACGACGAGCGCAACAAATGCCGCAGCAGCGGCACCGATGGTGGTCACAACAGCGCGGCTATTGCGAAATGAAATTGCGGTTACGGCGCTCGGCCTGCTGACGACGGGCGATGGTGTTGGCGGTGCGGCTTGCTCCTGTTCAGCCAGACGCGCAAGATCTTCCTCGAATTGAGGTTTGCCACACTTATGACAGAATCGTGCGTCGGCTGGCAAAACAGCGCCGCAGGTACAACGAGGTTCCACAACTCCAGTTTAGCCAGCGTTCGGCGTTTACTCCACCGGGAGACGCAGAATGGTCACGGAGTATGGAGCATTCCGCGGATAACTTGAGACATCGAAGAGGCCGACCTTGCGATCGGCCGCAGCCGGATGCGGCTGCCCCACAGAGTGCCGGTAACACTAGGTCGCAGATACAGGACTCGTAACCTCGTAATTGATGGCAGTGCGACGAGCATGGTGGGGCACCGCAGGGCTGTTCTTGTTGCATGGCCTCCTGGTTTCGACGTGGATCTCTCGAATCCCGGCGGTGCAAACGTCGCTTCAGTTAAGCAACGGCGTGCTTGGAGTCGCACTGCTGTGCACCACGCTAGGCGCGCTGGTTGCGATTCCGGTTACGGGCGGTCTTATCAATCGCTCCGGCAGCAAGCTAGTGAGCTCAACATCCACAGCCGCGCTTTGCGGAAGCGTGGTGCTTCCCGGGCTGGCATGGAATGCAGTCACGCTTTCGCTCGCATTGTTTGTTTTCGGCGCGACGGCCGCTGCAATGGACGTGTCCATGAATGCGCAGGGTGTCGAAGTGGAGAAAAGGCTCGGCTATCCAACGATGTCCCGCTTTCACGGGATGTTCAGTGTTGGCGGTATGGCAGGCGCGGGACTTGGCGGTCTGGTTGCAGCCCACGGAGTTACTTTTCTGCGACATGCGTTCATCAGTAGCTGCGTATATTTGTTCGCGACTGTAGGTGTGGCCCCGCTCCTGCTCCCAGCCGAAGAGCGAGTTTCACTAGGCCATGCGCGTTTGCCGCTCCGAAAAGTTCCGCGCGTGCTGCTGGCGTTAAGCGCGATCGGCTTCTGCATTCTGTTGTCTGAGGGTGCGATGGCCGACTGGACTGCGGTCTATCTGAAGCAGGTGACTCATGCGGGTCCGGGCACGGCGACTGCCGGCTACTCAGTGTTTTCTGCGACTATGGCGACATTTCGTTTTCTCGGCGATTGGGTTACGGCGCGACTTGGCCCGTTCCGAACAGTGCGAACAGGAAGCATAGTTGGCGCGTGCGGATTGATGTGGGCGATTGCAGTACATTCACCGCTTTGGGCGCTGCCCGGATTTGCGATTGTGGGAGCGGGTTTTTCGGTCATCATTCCGCTGGTATTCGGGTCAGGCGGCCGTATCGAGAATGTCAGTCCAGGAGCGGGCATCGCGACCGTGACGGGACTCGGCTACGTCGGATTCATCGTTGGACCGCCAACGATCGGCTTTTTATCCGAGCTTGTTACCTTGCGGTGGGCGATCGGCGTTGTCGTTCTCTGCTGCATCGGTGCCGCTCTCATGTCCACCGCTCTACGAACCCTGCCCGGACCTTACACGCAAGGACCTTGTCCGGAAGAACTCTAAAGTGAGGCCTGATACACGCGCACGTAGTCCACAAGCATGGTGCCCGTTGCGGGAGTTGTCGAATCGGGACCCGGAAACCAGTTCCCACCCACAGCGAAATTCAGCAGGATGAAAAACGGCTTGTCGAATACCCAGCGATCGCCGGCCGGGAGTGATGAAGGAGTGATGGTGAGGAATACGTTCTCGGGACTGTCGCGATAGTACTGCAGCAGGTTCTTCGACCAGATCAAGCCGTAGATGTGATAGTCAGAGTCATCAATGCGTCCGCCGTTCGGGAACGTGTACTTCGCTCCAATTCCCTTGCCGCCCGAGTATCCGGGGCCGTGTGTTGTCGAGGAAGTGGTACCCGGCCCGTAATTGTCCACCCATTCGATGATGTCGTCCTCGCCGCACGCCGGCCATCCAACCGATTTGATATCGTCGCCCAGCATCCAAAAGGCCGGCCAGAAGCCATTGGCCACGGTAAGCTTCATGCGAGCCTCGATCCTGCCATAAGTGAACGCGAACAGTCCTTGACTTTTCAAGCGGGCAGACGTCCAGGTACCGTTTTTGTTGATGGCTTTGATGACGAGGTTGCCCCTTCCGTCTATATAGGCATTGGGATCTGCGGTGCTGCACGGTGAGGTATTTGAGCCGGCGGCGCAATAGTATTCCAGTTCGGCATTGCCCCAGCCTCCGGCGCCGGTGTCATAGGTCCACTTTTTCGGATCAGGGTGCGATCCGGCGGCACCATTGAATTCGTCGCTCCAGATCAGCTTCCAATCTTGCGCTTTTGCGTGCTGAGCATGGACCACAAGCAATGCGGCGAGCATTGAGGATGCGGCGGTGACAAAATCAGAGGGGTTTCGTTTCACTCAGCCTCATACTAACGCGGCGCAAAGCGGTGGACGAACTAAGAAGCGTCAGGATCGCTCTTGGTGCATTTCGCCAGCATACTCATACGTTTCAGCTTGTAGCGGCACAGTCAGATTCACAGTGGTACCTCCGCCAGGCCCGCTGAGAATAACGATGGCTCCATTTACCAGGCGCGCCCGTTCTCTCATACTTGTCAGACCCAGGCCTGCTGACGGTGTGGCGCCATCTGTATCCATGCCGATTCCATGGTCAGAAACCGTCAAGTTCAGAGTATTCTCGAAAAACGTGAGCACGACCTCTGCCCGGTCGGTTTTGGCGTGCCTAACGACATTGCGCAGCGCTTCCTGCGTGATGCGATACACCGAAAGAGCGATGGCCGGCGACAGGGAAGGAAACGAGCCGTGAGAGTGAAAGGGCATCTGGATACCGGTAAGTGCAGCAAGTTCGCCGCAATATTCACGCAGCGCGGGTTCGAGGCCGAGATATTGCAGAATAGCCGGATGAAGCTCATGGGAGAGGCGCCGCGTGTCGTCTCCAAGATGGGCGACCTTTTCTCGAATGCGTTCGCTTTGCGATCGTGCTTCGGCCGCTTCCGAAGGAATGGCTCGCTTCAAATTACTGATCGCGACGCTGATGGCAGCGATCTGCTGGCTCAAATCGTCGTGCAATTCGCGGGCAAGACGGCTCCGCTCTTCCTCTTGCGCGCTGATCAGGCGGGCACTCAGCGCCTTTATCTCTTTCTCCGTCCTGGCGCGTTGTTTCAGCTCTTGTGCTAAGGCGGCGTTTGCTGTCTTGAGTTGCTGTTCGGCTTGCTTGCGCTCGGTGATGTCCTGGCAGGTTCCTATCAGCTTAAGC
>JAFARV010000236.1 GCA_019245255.1 Acidobacteriaceae bacterium
CGTTCTCGCTTAATAACGCCAAGCCCGCGAAGTTCGCTGGCCGCCCAGACCGTAGCCATGTCGTTGCAGGTTTTCTTGCAAGCCCAATTGTTCGGCGCCGAATCTTTTCTGGCCTCGCAATCGATGCGAGATCAGAGCGGTGAGGGCGATTTCATGGGGCGGGCAGCGTGGCTGAGTCTGATTTGCGAAGTTCTGCCGCGGGCGCTTCTCTCAGAACTGAAATTATCGCGGATGTTGCTTGGGTCGAGCAGCGCCGAGCAATTCTTCCTGGTGCTGACGGAAGACGACATGCCCCGTGCAAACGGGTTTCTTCAGTCTGCGGCGGACGCGATCGCAATTCTCTCCGATGGCACGTTGCGCCTGCACTGGGTGTCAACCGAGAACCTCGGCGCCTGGCCAGTGGTTCGAAAACGGCTGGACGATGCTCTCTCTGCGAGTACATCGGCGCCGCTCGCGGCAGTGCCGGAACCGATAGCGGCATTTGCAGCTTTCAGCGCCTCAGGAAGTACGGCTTCCAACGCTTATTTCGAAGAGTTTTCAACCAAGCTCACAACGGCCACGCGCATCGGATGGTCGCCGGAAGCTCCTGCTCACTTGCGTTGGGACGACGGCCAGTACTCGTGGGCACTGAAGGACCAATCGGATGAGGATGATGACGGCATTCTCTTCCCGCGGCGGTATGCCATGGACGAAGACGCCACGCGCATCAGCACGCTGGATGAAATGGCAGAGCTAGCCGATGGGGCTCCGCACTGGGGCGTATTGCGCGGCGATGTGGATCAGTTTGACATCCGGCTACGTCAGGCGGCCTCGATTGAGGAGCACATCCATGTGTCTGTCGTTTTGAAGAAGCTGATTGCGGGCGAGTTGGCGTTTCTCTGTACGCTTCCGGAGTTTTGGCGAAAGGTTTCGCTCGCTTATCGCGGGGGCGATGATTTCGTCGTGGTTGGCGCATGGGACGCCCTGATCGGCTTGGCGCGCGAGATACACCGTGTGTTTGAATCCTTTGCGGAGGCGAACTTCGAGCAGCTGGCAGGCGTGGAAGGGAAGACAATCAGCATGGCGCTGGCGATCGCTCCCGAATTGAGCACTCCGGTGCAGGTGGCATTTGAAGAAGCAGGGATGAGCTTGCGCGGGGCGAAGGCAAACGAAGCCGGCACATTTCACCTGTTTGGACGCACACTTGAATGGAAGCGCCTGAGCGATGCCGAGGAGTTGAAAACAAGCCTGACGCGGACAGTGAGGGAGTTCGGTCTCGCAAACGACTATATCCGCGATCTTGTATCCGTTTACCGTGAATCGTTTTCGGGACGCGTAGGCAGAACAAGGGGCGCGCGAGTGGAAAAGCCCTGGCGCACATACATGCGCGTGTCGGAGGTGATACCGCAGGGGCGGGGAAAAGAGCTGGCAAACCTGCGCAGCACCATCATTACCCATTTACTGGGAAGGAAAACCGCCGGCCTCAAGCTCCGGGCATCGGCCCGTGTTGGTTTGGAATGGGCCCGGCTGGCCGCTGAGAGTTAGGCAGCGGAGTAAGGATTTCGAATGCCTGAGACGGAAGAGAAGAAGAACGAGAGCCGGCCACCGAGGGAGAACCGGGGCGGCGGCGGTCCGCGCGGCAATGAGCGCGGCGGTCCGGGAGGCGGAGATCGTGGGCGCGAACAACGCGGTGGCCCTCGGCCAGGGGGAGGCGGGCCGGGTGGCGAGCGGCGCGGCGAAGGACCTCCTGAAATCGATCTGGAAAAGCTGATCGCAGACAGCCTTTATCTCGACAATCAGGCGCACATTGTTGTGAGCCGGATGCGCGATATGGATTCGGGCACGAAGAGTCAGTTGCGACGGCTATACAATGCGGTCCGACGAGCGACGCGCGCGGCAGAAAGCGAACGCCAGCACGAATTCGTAATGGTACGCGCACGGCTCGCATATACGATTGCGCGCCACTCGTTGCGCAGCCTCGATGCGTTGGAGCGGCTGCTATTGCAGGTAACGCGCAAAAACACGGCACGCGGCTACGAGCGGTTTCGCGATCTGTTCGAAGCCATCATTGCCTACAACGAGTAGGGCCTATAACGAGTAGGTTTTTACAACGAAATGAGTTCTCACACTGCTGCAACTGAATTAACGTTTGTCGGAAAGCTGATTCTGGAGGGCGAGATCCAGTGCCATACGGGATTGCACATTGGAGCTGGGAAGGGCTCGCTTGAAATCGGCGGAGCGGACAATCCGGTCGTCAAGGATGCATTCGGTATTCCGTACATTCCCGGCAGTTCGCTGCGCGGGCGGCTACGCTCGCTGCTCGAGCAGTCGCTTGGATTGGCGGTTCCGTCCGAATTGATTTTTCTTTCCAAGCGCAAAGGACAGGAAGTGCGCATTCATCAGAGCGATCGTCCGGACGATGAGATCTGTATCTTGTTTGGACGCACGCCTGGACGCGTGGACCGGGTGAGCGGCGAGTCGGGTGAGGCTGTGGGCGCCAGTCCTGCGCGCCTGACCGTCTACGATGCGCCGCTGCTGGTCGATAGCATCACTCCCCAAATGCGCGAGAACCTGGATGACGAATTGACGGAAGTGAAGAGCGAAAATGCGGTGGACCGTATCACATCTCAGGCAAATCCGCGTACGCTAGAGCGGGTACCGTCCGGTGCGCGTTTCAAATTCCGAATGGTGCTCGACGTTCTTTGCGAGGAAGACAAACCGCTGCTGGCGCGCGTTGTTCAAGGATTGCGGCTGCTGGAAGACGACGCCTTGGGCGGCGGCGGGAGCCGCGGCAGTGGACGTGTGAGTTTCTCCAACCTGAATCTTGCGTGGCGCAGCAAGGATTACTACGCGACCGGCGCTGCGGAAGCGAGTCTGATGTCTGCGGGCGATCTTGGCGCACTGCAGCAGCTGGCTTCAGGTGATCTGTCTGGAAAGCTCGTCTAGAGAATGCAACCGGCGCTGTTGATTCGGCTGCGGCCGTCCGGTCCCTGGCGATTTGGTCCGGGACAAGGCGGCCGTGACCGTCTGGATCTGCTGTACCGAAGCGATCGTGTCTATTCGGCGATTACGATCGCGATGAAGCAGTTGGGATTTCTTGACGAGTGGCTGGATGCGACTGCCCGGAGTGCGCACGCACCTGCAGTTGTGTTCGGGTCTCTGTATCCTTTCCAAGCCGACTCGCTGTTCGTTATCCCTCCGGAAACTCTCTGGCCGCCTCCTCCGGCTTCGGTGACGACTCCGAGCCCGGTGTTCCTTGCAAAGATGCGTTGGAACGCTGCGCGCTTTGTGCCGGTGAGCTTGCTGGAATCGATTTTGATGGGGCATAGCATTCTTGCCGATCAATGGATTCCGCACGTGCAGAGCGGCTGTCTCCTGCGGCGCGACCGTCAGAGTTCGAGCCCGTTCCATCACGTTCTGCGAAGTGGCGCGGCCGTGGATCGGATTCACGGGTCTGCGGTGGCGGTTCATAACACTGCCTGCGTCGAGTTTGAAGAAGGCTCGGGGTTGTGGACGTCTGCCGTATTCCGGGACGATGCGGCGAGAGAGATGTGGGACAGGCGTGTCAGGAGCTGTTTCAGACTCTTGGCAGACAGCGGGTTTGGCGCAAAGCGGAGCGCGGGTTGGGGACAGGCCGGAGCGCCCGATTTTCAAGCGGGGACATGGCCTTCGCTGCTGTTTCCCAGACTGATGCGAAAGCTGAGCGGTCGAAACGGCGAGGAAGGCGGTTCCTATTGGCTGCTCTCGCTGTTTTCGCCCTCAGGAGCCGACGAAGTGGACTGGAAAGCCGGGGATTACGAACTCGTCACGCGCGGAGGCTATGCAGATCCGGAGGCAGGAGTAAAGAAGCAGGTGCGGATGGTCTCCGAGGGCTCGGTGCTTGAGGCGCGCAGGGCACCGCTAGGTCAGGCCGTTGATGTTGCGGCTGACGGCGCCGCGCACCCGGTGTATCGGTCGGGATTTGCGCTCGCGTTCCGCTTGCCGGTAATCGAAGTGACTGCTTTAGCGGGGCCGGTTGAGCAACCCTCCGACGCCGAGGCTCTGGAAGCCGCTCCTTGTGAGGGTGGTGTTGAGACCGGGATCGAGTCAGAGGTTGTGGTGGAACCCGCGCCAGCGAGTGAGGACGAAGGCGAAGTGGAGGAGGGTGCAATCGCTTCGCTCATGTCTCCGATTCCTGGAGCGTCAACGCAGGAGGTAACGCCTGAGCTCGAGATGGGCTCGGAGATCGCGGCAACGCCCGAAACGGATAGCGCCATCGAATACGAAGCGGTCGAGCCAGAGCCTGAAAAGCCCGAGGAGCACAAGCAGCCCGAGGAGCACAAGGAGCCAGAGGAGGCCGAGAAGACCGAGGAGCGCAACGATGCAATATAGCGTCATAGTGCTCACTCCGTTGCTGGTCGGAGATGGCAGGCAGCTTGCGCCGATCGATTACATGGTCTGGAAGGACCAGGTGAATGTGCTCGATCAGGCGCGGATCTTCAAGTTGCTCGCGAAGGGGCCGCGACTCGAAGGCTATCTGGGCCAGCTTCGAAGGGCGACAAAGCTGGACTTCGCGTCCTGGGGCGGGTTTGCGCAGAATTTTTCCGAGCGGCGGATCCCGTTTGAGAGCGCCAGTTCGACACCGATCTGGAACGCCGCTGGTTCCGAGTCACTATTCATGCCGACGTTTGCGGCAGATCATCGCGGCCCGTATCTGCCCGCTTCAGCACTTAAGGGGGCCTTGCGGACGGGGCTCGTGTTCTCGCGTTGGTCGGCAGCGACGATGGATCGGGTCGCTGGTGAGATGGAAGGTGACCGGGTATGGAGGCGGGCGACAGAGGCCGCCGAGAACAGCGCTGGTGCCTCGCAGATTCGAGTCGTGGGCGCCGGAGACAGCGACGCGGTACCGGCTTCTTCATTTAAGATTTTCCTGACGCGAATAGCGTCTCTCGACACGCGTCAACAAGCTAAGCCGCAGCTTGCGTGGAAGGTTGCCGGGCGCGGCAGCGTACCGCCGCAGCGAATTGCGGACTCGACGCCGCTCTTTGCGGAAATGGCTGTGCCTGGAACGCTCTTTCGCGGCTTGTGGGAGGAGCGTAAGTTCCTCGACAATCTCGAACTGAGGCGGGCGCTGGGGTGGCGTTCGAACCCTGATTCAGGGATGATCCTTGAGGCGGCCAATCAGTATGCCTCGGCGCAGCTCGACCTGCACGCGAAATATGCCGAAGCGGCTGGGCTATCCCGGCTCAGCCAGACGGTGCAGCGACTCAAGACCGAACTGGAGGCAGCCCGCTCGGACCGGAGTTGCCTGATGAGCCTGGGCTGGGGCAGCGGGTTCGTCTCTAAAGCCGCTTTCCTTGATACGGACCTGCCCGCGTACCGTAAAGTTCTGAAGGCAGTTCCTGCGATCGGCAGATCCATGCGCGACGGGGCACCGTTCCCGAAGACGCGCCGGATCGTGTTCATCGGCGGAGAACCGGCCACACTTTGCGGGTGGGTGAAGCTGCAGATTCAGGGGTAACGGTACTTCTTAACTCATCTATTACAATTTTCGGCGTTAGACTTTTGCCTGAAATGCCGATCATACATAATAGGGCGAGCTTTTTGGCGCTGCTTTGGCGCCCGCCGACTATTTCACTGCTCTTTAGGGAGCTGTTCGGAGCACCGCTATGTATAAGGCATATTTCGGGTTATCACAAAATCCATTTAATCTGAGCCCGGATCCGGAGTTTCTGTATCGCAGTCCACAACACGAAGAGGCGCTGGCAAACCTGATCTACGGTGTCCGAAGCCGTAAGGGATTTATAGTGCTCACGGGCGAGGTCGGCACGGGGAAGACGACCATGCTCGAGTGTCTCCGGGATTACCTCGATGCACAGCGGATTGAGTTTGCGTTTGTATTCAACTCGCGGCTTACGCCGGAACAGTTTTTCGAGATGGTGGCCTATGATTTCGATCTGCAGTGCGACCGGAAATCGAAAACCGCGGTTTTGTTCGCGCTGAACGAGCTGCTGGTGGCACAAGCCGAACGCGGACGGACGTCAGTCCTGATCGTCGATGAGGCGCACAATCTTGAATGGGACGTCCTTGAGGAAATCCGGCTTTTGGGAAACCTGGAGACGCGAACGGGCAAGCTGCTCCAGATCATCCTCGCGGGGCAGCCGGAGCTCGATCGCAAGTTAGATGCACCGAATCTGCGGCAACTGAAGCAACGCATCGTGCTGCGATGCAACCTGAACGCCCTATCCCCGGAGGAAACCACGGCCTATGTGGAAAGCCGGCTGGCAAGAGCCGGGATGCCGAATCAAAAGATTTTTTCTCCGGAGATGCTCGAAGAAATACACAAGCGCTCGCGTGGGATTCCGCGTCTGATCAATCTGCTTTGCGATAACCTTCTGGTCACCGCGTTCGCGATGGAGCAGAAAGTGACCACCGTCGAAATGCTCGAAGAGGTCTGTGAGGACCTCAGGCTAGAGTGGCCGGGATCGAGTATCCGTCGGGGACGTGGACGGTATGCCGCCACTGACGAGGCGCCCGGGCTCAGTGGCCAGTGGTCTGTGGCCAGAGATCAATAGCGCAAAGGACGCGGATGCGCGCCCCGAGTTGGGGAAAGAAACCCGAGGCTCTTTGCGGGGCGCGCCTGACACCGCGGCCGTTTTGCGCGGGTTCCTCAAGAGCTCGAAATTAGCAGACCAGGTCGTCGCGAGTAATCTGCATGTCTCCTATACGGCCAAGCATCGCCAGCGCAATGTTTTCGGTTTTGAAGAACTCTTGCGCGATGGCTTGCACCTCTTCGACA
Source organism: Acidobacteriaceae bacterium (assembly GCA_019245255.1). Lineage (GTDB taxonomy): Bacteria > Acidobacteriota > Terriglobia > Bryobacterales > Bryobacteraceae > Bog-105. The sequence goes on from JAFARV010000236.1 coordinate 6,758, forward strand.
GTGACAGATTCAATCGAGTACAGCATTTCATCGAGACTCATGAAACGGTCGAAGTAGAGTTCCTGGCGAGCGAGGTTCGACATCCGGCTGGAGGTGGATTCAAGGCTCAACATGAGGGACCCTTTCAAGTGGTCCTTGGCACGGCGGAGTTCTTCATCGCCAATCCACTCGTCTCGAAGCTGCCGGAATTCCTGAATGATGCAGTCGACGACCTGCTTTGCTGTCTCAACGCCGGTACCCGCGTAGATGGTGAGACAACCCGTGTCGCTGAACAGGTTGAGCTCGGAATATACGGCGTAGGCGAGACCTTTGCGTTCACGGATGTCCTGAAATAAACGGGAGCTCATGCCGCCGCCAAGAACCGTGTTGAGAACGTAGAGCGGAAACCGCAGCGGATGCGCCAGCGGGTAGGCCGGAACGCCCATCGCGATGTGGACTTGCTCGAGCGAATCTTTTTTCTTGAGGATCACCGGTGCGTGCGCAGCCGGTGTTGAGTCGACGGAGGGAGTGCCGCGATCGGAAAGCCCGGCAAACTTTTCGCTGAAGAGCTGCACGATTTCGGCGTGATCGAGATTGCCGGCAGCGGTTATCAAGATGTTGTGAGGCGAATAGACTCGATTGTAGAAATCCACAAGCATCTCCTGCCGGAACTTCTTTACCGTGTCGCGCGTGCCGAGGATCGGTTTTCCCAGGCCGTGCCCTTTCCAAAAATTGCCGATGAAGGCCTCATGCAGCACGAATTCGGGCTGGTCGGCCTCCATCTTGATCTCCTCGAGGATGACACCCTTTTCTTTCTCGATGTCCTCTTCGCGGAACAGGGGATGGAGCACAAGATCGGCAAGAACATCCACCGCGAAGGGAAGATGCTCATCCATCACCTTCGTGTTGAAGCTGACAAGTTCTTTACTGGTGAAGGCGTCGAGACCACCGCCGACCGAATCAATAGATCGGGCGATCTCTTCGGCGGACCTGTTCTTCGTGCCTTTGAAAACCATGTGCTCGATGAAGTGGGACAGGCCGTTTTCCGGACCACGTTCCACTCGTGAGCCGCTGCCGATCCAGACGCCGACCGAGACCGAACGGACGTATGGCATCGACTCGGTAACAATCCGAATCCCGTTCGGGAGCGTTGCACGCTCAATCTGCCGAACGTGGGGAGAAGCGAACACTACCATATGCCAAAACGCCCTTTCTGAGTGTCAAGAAATACACTAAGACTTGATGCTGCAGTCGGTTGAAGGACAGACGCTCGTGGGGATGGAGCTCGCAGACCTGAGGAAATTACTAGGCCCTGAGCAGCCCACCTACCGTGCCCAACAACTATATGACGCGCTGTACCGTAAACAGGTCGCGGATTTGTCGGAGGCGACCGCCCTCCCGAAAACTGTTAGGAATCAAATACTTGCGCTCACTACGATGGGCTTGCCGAGCGCCGAGCGCCGATTTGACTCGCGCGACGGCACACGCCGTTACCTCCTACGTCTTGAGGATAACCGAACCGTTGAAGCGGTATTGATGCCTGAGGAAGACAGGGACACAATCTGCATTTCGAGCCAGGTGGGTTGTCCAGTGGATTGCAAATTCTGTCTGACCGCGCTGATGGGCCTGGAACGGAACCTCAGCGCGGGAGAAATTGTCGGCCAGGTGATGTATGTGGCGAGGGAGAACGGCCTCAAAGCCATCGATACGCGCATGAACGTCGTGATGATGGGAATGGGTGAGCCGCTGCTGAATCTGGACAACGTGCTGAAGGCGACGCGGTTGCTGACGGACCCCGACGGTATCGGTATGTCTGCAAAGCGGATCACGGTATCGACGTCCGGCATCGTGCCGAAAATCGAGGAACTCGGCCGCGAGCACTTCCGGCCGAAACTCGCGATCTCACTCAACGCAACAACCGAAGAGCAGCGCCGCCAACTGATGCCGATCACGCGCAAGTACCATCTGCGTGATTTGATGGAAGCGTGCCGCGCGTATCCGCTGCGCGCATGGGAGAAGTTGACATTTGAATATGTCCTGCTCAGGAATGTGAACGACACCGAGGCGGATGCAAAGCGCGTCGTGCGCTTGCTGTCTCATCTGAATTGCAAAGTAAATCTAATTGCCCTGAACCCCGGACCCGGGATTCCGTTCGAAACGCCGGATCCGGATCGCGTTGCCAATTTTCAGGCGATTGTGCGGCGTTCACTGCCCTGCTTTGTCCGCAAACCGCGCGGCCGTGACATCTACGCTGCCTGTGGGCAGCTCAAGCGGGTTTCGACCGATCTCGTACAGGTCGATCAGTGAGGTTTACGGGCGTTCAACGTTACGCGTTCAGCGCCGTCGAGATGCGCTTGATTGCTTCGTCGATTTCGGTTGTGCTGCCGAATCCGATCGTCACGGAATCGACACCTGCTTTGCGGAATGCGAAGTTCAACGCGGCCTGACGATCGTCTGGATTCTTGAACCGGCCCTCACCGACTAACTTCATACTGATAATTCCTGCGCCTCCGGCTTTGGTTCGCTGCATATGATCGACCACAAACGGAACGTCGCCCGTTTCATCCACGTCCTGCATGGATGGCGTATCCATACGGGTTCCGTTGTGATTCATACGGATCATTGCCACATCGAGAAACGGATTGCCTGGAAAGGCCGCTAGTGCCTGCTTGCCATGCACGGACGCGCCATGCGCGAGCATGAGCTTCTTTTCTTTTGCGTTCTGGAAGGCGTCCTGCAAATGCTTCGTTTCTTCCGGCCAATTCGGGCTGCGAACACAGTGAAGAAGCATGATGTCGACGTAGTCCGTGCTCAGGGCAGCGTTCAATCGATGAACCGCCGCGGTCGGGTCTTCCGAGTGATGCACATCGTATTTGGTCATCAGACGGTAGGAATCGCGCGGAATTCCCTTTAGTGCGATGGCAAGCATCTCCGGCATCGCGTGATACGCGTCGGCGGTTTCAAAAAAACGGATGCCGTTGTCATAGGCGTAACGCACCAGGCGCGTGAACTCCTCCTGGCCCATGTGACGCTGCTGGGCGCCGGAATGCGTTCCTGTCCCCAATGCGAGGCGCGTTACCTGAACATTCGATTTGCCGAGTGTGACCCAATCTGTTGCCGAGGCTTTCGTCGAAGCGGTGGCGCCTGCGACAGCCGGAATGGCAGTGGCGGCCAGGCTAGCCTTTAAAAAATCGCGTCTGGATGATGACATGCTTCCTCTCGGAATCACGCTAGCACAATTATGTGCGGCTTGGCTTGACACGTGACACGCGCCGCAAGGAACACGAGGAGTCCCCGGTGCGCAAGTCACGCGTTTTTTCAGTGGTTGTCTTGTCGATACAAACCCGAATGGTTGATCCAGCGGCGGACGGCTGCACAAGAGATCACTTACCAAATCAGTTGAAATCGGTGACTGAAGTGAGCTTTTGAGTGTTGCCAAGTTACTGTATACTACCTGGGCTGTGAAAGAGTACCGAATTTGTACGCTTTCGGCCTTCTGGGTTTTGGCTTGGGGAGTGACGCGGACCGCGGCAGGCAACGCGAATTGCTCAGTATGGGCTGGATCCGGTCATCCCCCGGTGACTTTGTCCGCAACCGACGATCGTGTACAGGTCTGCATCCACCTATCGGGGCTGGACGCGAAACCAGAGCCGAGCGATCTTGAACTGGGAGTACTGAGCAACCCCCAATATCC
>JAFARV010000437.1 GCA_019245255.1 Acidobacteriaceae bacterium
CGCAGCTTCATCCCTGCTACGAGTGTATCCGCCATTCGCCTGCGTAGACGTTGAACCGCCGCTCCCGGACGAAGCCAATCAGTGTCAGGCCATATTCCCTTGCGGCTTCAATCGCGAGGCTCGACGGACCTCCTACGGTGGCCAGGATTGGAGCGCCTGCCATCGCGGCCTTCTGTATGAGCTCGAAACTGCTCCGGCTGCTCAGGAACAGGACCCCGCGTGAGATTGGAATCTCCCCGGCCAACAGTCTGCTGCCGATAAGCTTGTCGAGCGCGTTGTGGCGGCCGATGTCTTCATAGAGCGCTTGCACCTCGCCTGTAGAACTAACGAGAGCCGCCGCATGTAGACCTCCTGTCTGCTCGAACCCAGGCTGATGCGATCGCAGCAGTTCGGGTAGCGATTCCACGAAGCTGCAGTCAATTGCAAAAGTGTTGTCGATGGCTTCAGCCCTCAGCAGTTGGGGAGCGATCGCCTCACGCGTCCGCTTGCCGCAAATTCCGCAGCTTGCCCCAACCACAGTGTTGCGGGCCAGCCGCCAGGTCTCGACATCCGTTCCACTCTTCAAATCGGCAACAACTTCATTGGACGGGTCGGTGCCGATCTGCCGCAGGTCCTCGATCTGATCCCGCGTCTGCACCACACCCTCGCTGAGCAGCAAGCCCGCTGCAAGCTCGCGGTCGTGCCCGGGCGTTCGCATCACGGCCGCCATGCTCATCGACGCCCTCGCACCCTTGGACCAATAGCTCAGATAGATTTGCAGTGGCTCTTCGACAGCCACGGCGTCGATGACGCGCTCATCCGCTCCGTGTTCCACCCGCCGGATATCAAACGGCTTGATCGAACGAGAGCCAGTGAAAATCATTCCAGAGGTTCGTCGCCATTCGGCTTCCGCGGCATCCGATCGTAAACGCAAGCAAGCTCACGAAGCTTCCTACGGCAGGTTGAATCGAAGGCGCCCGGCAACATTCTCCAGCCCCAATTGCCATCCGCGACTCCCGGCCGGTTCATTCGTGCCTCGCTTTCAAGTCCCAGAATGTCTTGCATGGGAGTGACCGCTACCTGCGCGACCGAAGACATATAGGCGCGTATCATCCGCCAATTGATAGGCTCCTCGCTGGGGCCCAAGTACTTCAGGGTGAATTCCCTTTCCTCACGAATATCGTCGCTGGTCCTGGTGCTGTCGCCGCCCGCACTGTTCCACCATCCCATGACCGTGTCGTTATCGTGCGTTCCGGTATAAGCGATGACTTCACGCTCCAGGTTGTGCGGCCTGTAATTCGCTGCGTTGCCCTCGATACCGAAGGCGAACTGCAGAATCGCCATGCCCGGGAAGCCGAACTTCGATCGTAATGCCTCTACTTCGGGCGTGATAACGCCCAGATTCTCGGCCACAATTTCGAGATCGCCTAAGGCCGATCTGACAGCCTCGAACAGTTTTTCACCGGGCGCCTTCACCCACCGTCCGTTGATGGCTGTTCTTTCTTTTGCCGGCACCTCCCAGAACGCTTCGAAGCCGCGAAAATGATCGACTCGCAGCACGTCATATAGCCGGAATGTCCCACAAAAGCGGTCAATCCACCACCGGAAACCTGACTGCTCCATTTCCTTCCAGTTGTAGATCGGGTTGCCCCAGAGCTGTCCCGTTTCGCTGAAGTAGTCAGGCGGCACGCCGGCAACCACCTTCGGATAACCATTCTCATCCAACAAAAACTGCCTTGGGTGGGCCCATACGTCGGCGCTATCCTGGGACACGTAAATCGGGATGTCGCCTATCACGCGAATGCCGCATTCGGCGCACCTGCTGCGCAGCGCGTCCCATTGACGGTAGAAAACGAATTGCCAGTATTTCTGGCACTCGACATCATCCAACATCTCTTCACGTGCCCTTGCGAGAGCCACCGGGTTGCGGCGCACCAGATCTCTCTCCCACTCAATCCAGTTCTTGCCCACCCCAATTCGGTTTTTCAAAGCAGCAAAGAGCGCCCAGTCTTCAAGCCATCCTCCGTTGTCCGCACAAAACTGCTCGAACGCGTGACGGCATGCGCCTGAAGCATCGCGTTTGAAGGCCGTGTGAGCGCGTTTCAGCAGCGGCACCTTCCATGTCCTCGCCGCGGCGTAATCCGCCTTGTCCGTAGGGAATCTAGGTACATTCTTCAAATCGCCTGCGTTAAGAACGCCTTGGTCCCGCAGCAGTTCAGGGCTGATTAACAGCGGTTCGCCGGCGAACGCGGAGTAGCTTTGATACGGCGAATCACCTGAACCAACCGGTCCCAATGGAAGTACCTGCCATAGGGATTGCCCTGATTCTTGTAACTGATCGGCAAAGTTAAATGCCTCGGGACCTAAGTCGCCGATGCCGAATCGGGATGGAAGCGACGTGAGATGGATCAGAATGCCGGAGCTTCTGGGCAACTTCACGCCCTCACATTAGCAGACTGACGAAACCTGGCAGGATGTGATGAACTCGCTCCGAACCAGCAGAGTTCCCGCGATATGTTTAAGCGACGGGACCATGCCGACGGTAGGGCTCACGCATTTCGAGTTCACGCTGCTGATATTACTC
>JAFARV010000439.1 GCA_019245255.1 Acidobacteriaceae bacterium
GTACATAATCTGCCCGCCTCCGAAGCGGCCGGGATCATGCAAGAGCTGAGTGCGTACACCGCTGAGCCGGAACCCGACCGATTGATCTCAAATCTCGCTCGTCTCAACTCTCACCCGGATCTGCTCCTGGTTCTCAATCACCCCCTGTGGGACGAAAAGGGCATCGGCCTCGCGCAACATCGTGAGACGCTGCGGAACCTGCTTAAGCTTTGCGGCTGTCAGTTCCATGCGCTCGAGTTGAATGGTTTGCGCTCCTGGCACGAGAACCAGCAGGTAATTCGGCTGGCATGGGAAATGGACTTGCCGCTCACCGGCGGTGGCGACCGGCACGGCCGCGAGCCCAACTCGATTCTGAATCTCTCGCGCGGGACCAACCTCATCGAGTTCGTTCATGAGCTCCGCTATCAGCGTCGCAGTCACTTGGTTTTCATGCCGCAGTACCATGAGCCGCTGACGCTAAGAACAATACAAACTGTTATCGATATTCTTCGCGACTATCCGGAAGTGTTCGAAGGTCGCCGCACCTGGCCCGAGCGCGTGTTCTATCGCGCGCCCGATTCAGCCACGGCAGTCCCGATTTCGGCAATCTGGCCGAACGGCAATGAGCCGCGCATCTTTCGCGCCGTGACTTTCGCGACGCGGCTGGCTCAGACGTGGGGCGTACAATCGGCTTTACGTCTCTTATTCAGGGATCGTGACCTCTGGCGTTCGGCTTCTTCCGATCTTCCGTCGTTCCGATCGCTGGAAATGGACGGAAAGGCCGCAATTTGAATCCATGGCCTCGGGTCGCGTTCTTACCCGATACCTTTCACGAAGTCAATGGCGTGGCGCACACGAGCCGGCAATTGCAGGCATTCGCGAAGCGGCACGCCGTCCCCTTTCTTAGCGTCCACTGTGGACCGGCAACTGAGAAGACTCAAGACGGCGTGGTAACTGTCCTCGAGTTGAAGCGCGGGCCCGCGTCTTTTGCGCTCGATGCGCATCTGGATTGCGATCCCTTCCTGCTCCGCTACAAGAAGATGGTTGTCGACGAGATTAAGCACTTCGGGGCGCAGCTCATTCACATCACCGGACCAGGCGATCTTGGCGTTCTTGGTTCTGCCATTGCGTGGCAATTGAAGCTGCCGCTTGTGATCTCATGGCACACGAGCCTGCATGAATATGCCGGACGCCGCCTGGAACAAACATTAAGATGTCTGGGCCATCACACCAGCCGCCGCGCGGGAGCAACCGCCGAACAGGCATCTATGGGTGTTCTCCGGTGGTTTTATCGCAGAGCCAGCCTGGTACTTGCCCCGAACGATGAGCTGGTGGAAATGCTTTCGCGGCTTACCCATAAGCCGGTATTTCTGATGAGGCGCGGTGTGAATACGGAGCTGTTCTCGCCAGCGCGGCGAAATCTGACGGACTCAACGTTCCGTATCGGCTACGTCGGAAGGCTGACGACCGAGAAGAACGTCCGCTTTCTCGCAGAGCTCGGCACAGCGCTCACCAGTTTGGGCCGCACCAACTTTGAGTTCCTTATCGTCGGTCAGGGCAGCGAAAGCGAATGGTTGCGGCAGCATATTCCGAATGCGGTGTTTACCGGTGTTCTGCGAGGCGAGCGGCTCGCAGCAGCCTTCGCGAACATGGATGTGTTTGTCTTCCCATCCAAGACGGATACATTCGGCAACGTCATCCTAGAAGCGTTTGCGGCGGGGCTACCAGCCGTTGTCACCAGCGCGGGTGGACCGAAGTTTCTGGTCGAGGATGGCGTCACAGGTTTCATCGCTGCCAGCGAGTGGGAGTTCATCCGGGCGGTAAACAATCTCATGTGCGACGCTCCGCGACACACCGCTATGTGCCTGGCGGCCCGGCAGTATGCGTGTGCGCAGTCCTGGGATGCGGTGTTCGAGAAAGTCTTCGAAGCATATAGCACCTGCCTGAACGGCTCATCGCCGAACGCGGGAAAAGAGCATGCTCTGCTATCCTCACGGGTGCATGAGCGGGGTGGCTCTTGACGGCAAGAGAATCAAAGAAGAGATTGAACAGGAGCTGAGGCCGCGAATCGCCGCACTGCGCGAACGGAAACGCGCTCCGTCAATAGCCGTAGTGCTCGTCGGCGACGATCCCGCATCACAGATCTACGTCCGCAGCAAGATTAAGACCTGCGCCGAGCTCGGCATAACCAGCATCGACGTAACTCCCGACTCGAAAATCAGCACCGAAGAGCTGCTCGATATCGTTGACAGTTTTAATCGCGATAGTGCTATAGACGGCATCCTGGTGCAGTCACCGCTTCCCAATCAGATCGACGAGAGAACGATCCTGCTCGCCATCGCGCCGGACAAAGACGTGGATGGTTTCCATCCATTTAACGTGGGAAATCTGGTTGCCAACCGTCCTGCGCCCAGAGCATGTACGCCCGCCGGGATTATCGAGATGTTGAAGCGCTATCGGATATCGATTGCCGGAAAGCACGCCGTAATTGTCGGCCGCAGCAACATCGTCGGAAAACCGATGGCGCTAATGCTGCTGCACGAGAATGCAACCGTAACGATTTGCCACTCACGCACGCGCGATCTCGCAGCTGAGTGCCGCCGAGCGGACATCCTGGTTGCCGCCACCGGCAAGGCCGGGCTGATCACCGCAAACCATATTCAACCGGGCACGGTGGTCGTCGACGTAGGTATGAACCGCATCACGAACGAGACCCTCGCGATGCGTTTGGTGGGATACGACGAGAAGCGTGTAGCTGCGTTCCGCAAAAACCGGCAAATCCTGGTTGGCGATGTGGACCCGCAAGCCATGCAGCAGATCTCCTCTTATTACACGCCCGTTCCCGGCGGCGTCGGGCCGCTGACGATCGCGATGCTGATGAGCAATACGGTACTGCTGGCCGAACAACATCTCCAATGATTCGCGTCGGCCTGACCGGCGGATACGCAACCGGCAAAACGTTTGTGGCAGCTGAGTTGGGGCGACTGGGCTGTTACGTCATCTATGCCGACCGGCTCGGCCATCAGGTTCTTGAGCCCGGCGGAGAGGCCTACCAACCTGCAGTGCATCTCTTTGGCTCTGGAATCGTGGACCCCAATGGCGTTATCGATCGCAAGCAGCTTGCAGAGCTCGTCTTCGATGCTCCCGAGCTGCTCGAGCAACTCACTGCAATCGTTCATCCGGCTGTGTTTCGATTGGAACGAGAATTAACCGATCAGTACGCTCGTGAAAACCCCTCCGGCATGGTGGTCTACGAAGCCGCTATCCTGATAGAAACCGGGCGCTATTCCACTTACGATCGTTTGATCGTGACCGCCGCGGACCAGGAGACTCAGATTGCTCGTGGGATGCACCGCGATGGCGTCACGCGAGAACAGGCGCTAGCGCGGATTCACCGCCAGCTTCCGCTCGACGAGAAGCGGAAGTATGCAAATTATGTCATTGATACGAGCGGGACAAAAGAAGACACAGCACGTCAGGTACGAGAGGTCTACGAAGATTTGAAACGATTGGCGGAAAAAGGTACGCACGCATGAGCGGCCGCGTGTTCCTTTGGGCGTTTGTTCTTGCCTTCGGCTTCGTCTGGTTGACGTCGCGCGCAAACTGGGGCGTGCGAAAGCTCGCCAGCCCGTTGTTTCACACCCCCCTCAAATGGTCCGAGCCGGAAGCTGTGCATGGCGCCGGATTGCAGCCTGACGAGCAAAACAACATAGACATTTACCGGATGGGCAAGACAGCTACCGTGTATGTGACCAGCACGACCGTCCGGCGTGATTTCTTTTACGGGCCGTATGCAACGCAAAGCCTGGGCTCCGGCTTTCTGGTCAACGACGACGGATTCATTCTCACTAACTTCCACGTGGTTTCTGGTAGTGCGCGCATACAAGTGACTCTTTCGGATCAGACGCGCTATGTCGCTCGCGCGCTCGATACGGACCGATCGGATGACTTAGCGCTGATCAAAATCGATCCGAAAAAGAAGTTGCCGTTCTTACACCTTGGGGACTCAGATCACCTCCAGGTAGGACAGAAAGTCCTAGCTATTGGAAATCCGTTTGGTCTTGAAGGCACGTTGACAACGGGTGTCGTGAGCTCCATCGGGCGCTCGATTCAGAGCGAGGGCAAGTCTTTGCAGGGCATGATCCAGACCGATGCTGCGATCAACGGTGGAAATAGTGGCGGGCCGCTGCTCGATTCGAACGGTAACGTGATTGGGATCAACACCGCCATCCTCGGCGAAACGAACCTGGGCATCGGCTTCGCAATGCCGATCAATCGAGCGAAGGCATTGCTTGGCGACTATCAGGCAGGGCGAATCACCGAAAGACCGAAGATCGGCGTCACAACGGAGTATGTTGCCGGAGACCTTGCCGAGGCGCTGGAACTGCCGCGCACTGGAGGCCTGCTGGTGCAGGCGGTCGCGAATGGATCCTCCGAAGCCGCCGCAGGCATTCGTGGTGCTCGGGAGGTTGTGATTGTTGGAAATTCCGAGCTCGGTATCGGCGGCGACCTGATCATCGCGATCGATGGCCAGCCTGTCGAGCGCGAGGATTCTCTGATCAGAATTTACGCACGCAAGCGCGTTGGCGATGTTATCAACCTGACGATTTATCGGAACAAAAAGACGATTCAGGTGGCGATGCGTTTACTCTCACCCGCGGCCAACCTTGAATAATTATTCCCTGGTGGCAAACGGATTGAAGTTAGTGCCGTAATCGAAATAATCGGCCTTTTCGGCGCGTTTGAGTGCGTTCACGATTGCGTAGGTCACCGGCGTCATCAGCGTCTCATACATCACTTTTATGAGATAGCCCGACAGGATCAGATTCAAAAGTACGCCGATAGGGCGAGTTCCATAGAAGCCGATAAAAATCACTACTGTGGTATCGACTGCCTGCCCGGCTACGGTGGACCCGATGGTCCGTGTCCACAGATATTTGCCCTTTGTGACCAGTTTCAGTTTGGCGAGCGTAAACGA
>JAFARV010000590.1 GCA_019245255.1 Acidobacteriaceae bacterium
TTGGTGACGCGCCGTTGTGGTTTGTTCCTGTCGCTGCGCATCAAAAAGTAGATAAGTAAGATCAGCGCTAACAGCGTCGCCCCGCCCGCGAGCTTGAGGATGTTGATGATGGCGAGCGTGTACTTACCTTGCAGTTCGTCATAGTGGAAGCAGAACAACAGAAAGTAATCGACCGGCGACCCGATCTTGTGCCGAGAGGCGTCTACCAGCGCCATGCGCAGATCCTGCGGAGCGTACTGAATGCCGTAGAAGTAGCGCGAGAGCTTTCCTTCCGGAGTCGCGACCATGATGCCGCCGGCATGGACAAACTGGCTGGTCGGGCTGTCCCAGCGGTAACGGAAGCCGATGGCCTTGGTAAGCCGGGTAATCGCGTCCTGGGAGCCTGTCAGGAAGTGCCACCCGGCGTTGAACGACGGCCGGCCAAAGATGGTTTCGTATTGCCGTTTTTCCTGGAGCGCATCCGCGGGAGTGTCCTTAGGGTCAAAACTGACGATGACAACTTCATAGTCGCGCCCAGGCTCGAGTGAAACGCGCTTCATCGCGGAAACGGACTCGTAGATGCTCTTCGGGCACAAACTTGTGCACTTGAAATAGACCAGCTCGATGAGCACTGGTTTTTCTCCGAAGTACGTCCGGAGCGGAACCACCTGGCCCTGCTCGTCGCGAAACACTGCGTCGAGCGGCAGCGGATGATCCAAATTCTGATCGATGCCAACTCCGTTTGCGATTCTCGGGCGCGACCACTGCGCTCGGATTGGCAGCGCCATGGCACAACTTAAGACTGCGAATAGGAGAAGCTTACTTCTTTGCATTCTTCCTGATCTCTCCCTGAATGGTTGGCCCTTGCGCCCGCTGCTGGTAGGCCGGCGGCATAGCGCTAAGTGCTTTCGCAAAATCCCGGCCCTGCCCACCCGGGATGGTCAGGCCTTCGGGTGCGTTCGATTGCACAGGTAGGGTCGGCAGAACCGCACTCATAGCTTGTTGAATGGGTACGTGCACGTGGCCGTCGGGATCTTTGCCGTAGCTGTTCAGTTGTTTTTCTTGGGCGGCGAGCAGGTCTGGAAACTCTTCCCAAGGGTGAACCTGCAACACCGGTGTGGGTGGAACCACGCGCGCCGGCGCCAGCGGACTGGGCAGTTGTCCGGGTGGGTTTACGGTCTTGAGAACGTTTTGGATGGGGAGCACAATGATCGCCGTTACGATCAGTGTCAGCGCGATCACCACCAGCGACCCGACGATAATCTTGACGCTTGCATCGCTGCTTTCGAAAGTCGTATCGGCGTGCCCGGCGATGACCTCGGTGTCAACCGGGCCGTGATGTTGAACAAAGGTCTCCTGATGCGGATCTTTGGTCATGCGGCGGCCTCCGGAAGCGCGATCAAGCGCGGGTCACGCAGCGGGTACAGAGGCCGCTCCCGCAGGAAACGCAGGTAGAGGAACAGCCAAACGCCGCCTACGCCGAAGAACGCGGCGAAGTCGGTCCAGTAAAGGTAGAAGCCATTCGTGCGGTAGGTAGGCACAACGATCCAGAAGACATCGACAACGCGTGCAAACAGCAGCCAGACTGCAACTCTGATCAATCGTCGCGGGTTTTGCTTGCGCGCCTGCGACAGCAAGGCGAGGAATGGAATTGCGAACATCGCCAGTGCCACAGCCGCAGCAATCACGGTCCAACCGCCGCGCACGCGAACCAGATACCATCCGATTTCCTGCGGGAGATTGGCGGGCCAGACGATGATCAATTGGGACACCGATAAGTATGTCCAGAAGATCGTGAACGCAAACATCATGTTGCCGATCTCATGCAGCAGCGGCGAACTGATGCGCCCGCCGAACCGGTCGCCTTTCGAAGCAATGACGAGGAATACGATCGTTAGCGCGAACGTCTGCAGCACATCACCAATCAGGATCATGGCGCCATAGATGGTCGAAAAGAATTGCGTATCGGCAGATAGGATCCAGTCGATGTAGGCAAACGTCCCTGCCATAACGAAGATCAAAAGGCCAGGCGCACTGAACCGGCGCATGCGCAGCAGCACCGCGCCATCTCCCGTCTGGTCCAGCCGATCGGACATGCGCTGTACGCGGAATCCCCAGAAGACCCAGATCGCGAAGTAGACTGCAACGCGGATCCAAAAGAAAGGCAAGTTGAGATAGTGCCGCTTGTGCCACAGGATGGGATCGTGATGCAGCCGCTTGGGATCGGCCCACGGATAAATGTCCGCCATCCCCAGAAAGAACGGCAGGATGAGCAGCAGCATCCAAGGCAGAGTACGCATCGCAGCGATCAGGAAACTGCGTGTGCTTGCGCCCCAGCGTCCGCCCACGACGTTGTTCATCAGCAGAATGCCGAGGCCGCCGAGCGTGAAGCCCATCCAATAGAGGTAAGCGAACAGATAGGAGTGAAAGAACTCCGTTGGATTGGCAAAGTATCCGGCACAGCAGAGGATAAGACAGAGTGCACCGATGACCCCGGCCCAACGTTGAACGCCCACGAGGCTGGAGCCTAGCCTGATGTCCGGAACCGGGGTTCCTCGAGGATGATCGTGTGCGCTCACTCGCGACCTCCGGGCTGGGATCCGCCGTTTGTTTTAGCGGCCTGTGCCGCGATGCCGGGCGTTGGATCCTGACTCATCTGCAATGCGCGGATGTAGGCCGCAATGCGCCACCTGTCATCCACCGGGACGCGCGAAGCGTAGCTGTACATCGCGCCATAGCCATTTGTCATAACGTCGAAGAAGTGTCCTACAGGTGCGTTGCGCAAACGCGCATCGTGATAACTGGGCGGCTGGCGAAGACCGCGGCTGACCACCATCCCGTGCCCGTCGCCCAGCCGGCCATGGCAGGGAGTGCAGTAGATGTTAAACCGCTCCTGACCCCGCTGAAGATCTCCCGGTGTGATCTGGATGGGGAAGTAATCGATGTCCTTACTGTTCTCCTTGCCGGTATAGCGAGCGGCGTCGAGATGTAGCTGTCCGCGAGCGACAGTGTCGGGTATCGAGGGCCGCGCCGACCGCCCGTCGCCAAAGAACGCCGTGGCCGCGAACGGTTTGTAGCGCGGCTGGTTGTGCATGTCGTTGCGGCATGCAGTGGTAAACACGGCGCTCGACAACAGTGCGAGCAACAGGTAACTACGCTGGAACAACACTCACCTCTCTCGCGCCGAGATCGCGTAGAAATTGCAGCGTTTCGGCTTGCCGGAAGTTGGGGTCCGTCGCTTCGATGCACAAGAAGAATTTATCGACGGATGCGTGTTCGAATTCGGGGACGTTGAAGACGGGATGATAAGGTTTCGGCAACCCGTTCATCGCCAGCATGCTGATCAAGGCAGTTAAGGCCGAGAACAGAATCATGCACTCGAAGGTGATCGGGATGTACGCCGGCCAGCTATTCAAAGGTCTGCCACCCACGTTGTGCGGATACGCGACACAGGTGATCCATTCGAGCAATCCGAAGCCGAAGCAAGCGCCGGTGATGCCGCCCACCAAAACACAGTTGGCCACATAGTTTCGCCTGTATCCGATCGCCTCCGCCAGTCCGGTCACCGGCATGGGAGCGTAGGCGTCCATACGGCGATAGCCGACCTCGTATGCGCGCTCACCTGCCGCGACTAGTTCCTCAGGCGTGTCGAATTCGGCCATGGCGCCGAAAACCGGAGGGACGGAGAGCGCTCCGTGGCTCATACTTTCTCCTCGTACGCGTGTTCCAGGTGACGCTCGTGGTGCACCGTCTCGCGCACCTCGAAGATCGAAATCGAAGGCACCGCGCGCACAAACCAGAAGATCAGGAAGAGGAAGAACCCGATAGTTCCGGTGAAGGTAGCCCAATCCCATTTTGTGGGAATGTAGATGCCCCAGGATGAGGGGAGGAAATCCCGGTGGAGGCTGGTGATAACGATGACAAAGCGCTCCAGCCACATGCCGACGTTCACGACCAGTGAAACCAGCCACACACCGACGACGCTTCGCCGCACCCCGCGGATCCACAACAACTGCGGGATTGCGATGTTGCAGGAGATCAGCATCACATAGCTCCACCAGTAGGGGCCGGTCATGCGGTTCCAGTACATGAAGCTCTCGTACTTATCGCCGCTATACCAGGCAAAGAACGCTTCCATCGAATACCCGTAGGCGACGATCAGTCCGGTGCCAAGCATGAACTTGGCCGCCGATTCGATGTGCCGCAGGGTAATCAGGTCTTTCAGCTTGTACCAGGAGCGGAGCGGAATGATCAGCGTGAGCACCATGGCAAAACCCGAGTAGATTGCACCGGCAACGAAATATGGCGGAAAGATCGTCGTGTGCCATCCGGGAATGATGGAAATCGCGAAGTCGAAGGAAACCACCGTGTGAACGGAAAGCACGAGCGGCGTCGAAAGCCCGGCCAACAGTAAATAAGCCTTCTGATAGCGATGCCAGTGAATG
>JAFARV010000693.1 GCA_019245255.1 Acidobacteriaceae bacterium
CGTAGCCGGCTTCATGGCGGTTCGCACCAGGATTCTCCGGCCTCCGAATCCGGTGAACAGATGAGGCAAAAACGCTTCCGCCATCGTGGGCCGCGTGGGGCCTTCATTTCGAAAGTCGCTGACGATACCGGCAATTTCAAATCGGGGGGCGCGCCCTGGCGCAAACATGCGATCCAGCGCTTTGAACCCGATTTCTTTCCCGAGTGCATCCCCACGCTCGAAGTAGCGCCGGGCAAAGGTCTGATTCACCACGGCGACCAGGCGCCCCGTGGCAACCTCGTCAGCCGAAAACAGGCGCCCGCGAACCAGGTGAAGATCTAAGGTTTTGAAATAGCTCGCGCTACACGGCTCGAACATGGTCTCCCACACCGGTGTGTGCGGCTTGCCCGGAATGATCACATCGCTCACCATGCCGCCTTTGGTGGGCAGCCCCATCGACACTGCTTCACTGATAACGCCCGGCAGCGCAGCCACTCTGGCAAGCAGTTGGTCCATGTACTTACGCTTTTGCGCAAGCGTGTCGTATCTGTTTTTGGGGAAATGAATCCACGCTTCGAATAAGTTGCCGGATCGAACACCCAAGTCCTTATGCGTAAGTGCGACAAAGCTTTGAACAGTAAGTCCGGCAGAAACCAGTAAGAGCACCGACAGCGCTACCTGACAAACGACTAGACCGGAACGAAATCGCCTGCCCAGAGAGCTGGCGGATACGCCCACGCCCGTTCCGCCCATCTGAGGCGTCAGGTTAAGGCGGGCGGCATAGATCGCCGGAGCGAGTCCGGAAAGCAAGCTAGCGAGCAAAGACACTCCGACCGCGAACAGCAGCGTCGGCCGATTCAGAGAAAGAGACGCTTCCACAGGGATTCGCGCGACGGGCGCCACCAATCGGGTCACAACCAGCTTCAAGCCGACGAAAGCGAGCGCAGATCCAGCCCCGCAACCCAATACTGCAAGAAGTAAAGTCTCAATCAGCGATTGGCGGACAAGTCTCGCGCGGCTTGCGCCCAGCGCCGCGCGCATGGCTAATTCCTTCACACGTCCGCTCGCCTGGACCAGCAGCAGACTCGCGGCATTGCTGCAGGAAAGCAGTAGCAGCAGCACCACGGCCGCCGCAAGCAACACCAGCGCAGTCCGAAAATCCCCCACTACCGCATCGCTCAGAGATGTCAATGTGATCGAAAAGTGCTGAGGATAATCCGTTGGATACAGGCGCGCCAGCCCCATCGCTGTCACGCCGAGGTCCGCCTGGGCGGCTTCGATCTTCACTCCCGGTTTGAGAATAGCGGTGGCCCAAAACGATCGCGGTTCGTTCTCCTCGAATGTTTGATTCGCGTTCCATGCCGCCGGCATCCAGACGTCCGCGCCGAGTGGTTGGAACCTCGCTGGCATCACCCCAATCACCGTCCGGGGATGGCCATCGAGCATCATCTGCGCCCCGACAACGTTTCGGTCCCCGCCGAACTGTTTTTGCCAAAACTTGTAGTTCAGGAGCACTACTTCAACCGGGCGAGACCGGGAATCCCCTTCGGTAATCCCCCTCCCCAGCAGCGGCTGAACGCCGAAGAACTCCATCGCGTTTGGGGTCAAAGCGCCGCCGTGCAGTACTTCCGCAACACGATCGTGAGCATAGACCGGGTACCAGTTGGCGTAACCGGCGATATCTTCACACGAGTGGCTCTGTTTCCGAAATGCGGCGATTTCGTCCAACCGGAACTCGTAACGATAACCCTTCCCGGGCTCGTGCGTATCGTCAATTCGAATGGCAGCCAGCCGGTCTGCGCCGCGATAAGGAAAAGGATGCAGCTCGCCGTTGTAGATGACGCTGAAAACGATTATCGAGAAACCAATGCCGAGCGTCAACGCGAGCACTGTCATGACATTCAGTCCGCGCGTTCTCCTCAAAAGCCGCACAGCGGTCATCGCATCGTGAATGCAGGTTTCGAGCGGCGTAATCCACAGGACGTCATGACATTCCTCTTTCAACCGCTGTGGATTCCCAAGTCTCAGCGAAGCGTTTCGGCGCGCTTCTCCCTCCGGCATGCCGGCTTGCACATTCGCAGCCGTCAGATCTTCAAGGTGAAGGCGGAGCTCACTGTCGAGATCGGGTTCGAATTTAGAACGGCGCCATAACTTGAGCATTGTGCGCACTGGTTAGAGACCTCGCATCCGTCGAGTTACCTGCCACCTCACTCCGCACACCTTCAGCGCGATGGTTCGAAAAGACGTGCTATGGTTGCGGAGATTCTTTCCCACTTCACCGTTTCCACCGCGAGCTGCTTTTTGCCTGCCCGGGTAAGCGAATAAAACTTGGCACGGCGATTGTTGTCCGACGTGCCCCACTCAGCACGAATCCAGCCGCGCTGCTGCAGCCGAACCAGCGCCGGATAAATCGTTCCCTGATTCAACGTCAGTGCATCAGCGCTCACCTGCTCGATTCGGCGCGCAATTGCGTATCCGTTCAACGGCCCCATGGTCTCCAGGCTCTTAAGTACCATGAGGTCCAGCGTTCCCTGCAGTACGTCGGATTTGTCGTCACCCATCAGATGCGGTTCCCTGCCCTCAAAGACCAGCATGCCCCTTTTCCTGTTGAATGTCAACTGGAGACCGTGACTATTCTAATGCCACCTCGCGCGCTGCCGTCACATTCTAAAAAAAGGCAGCTATGTCGATCGTGTCGCGCGCGCGTCGGGAATTCCCCGCCTCCTTCGATGCCGTAACTGCACGCTGCAGCTCGCGTTCAATGCTTTTCGCCGATTGAATCTCCTTGGTTTGCCTCAGAAAACGTGCGTATTGCGCCATTACGCTGCGATAACCCGGACTCCACCACCCAAGTTGCCTGCCCATCACAAAACTTCCTTGCCGCATCAATTCGCCCGCAGCGGCGAGGTTCCCGGCTTTCCATTGCGCATACCCCAGCAGAAACGTCCCGAATCCGACCGGGAAATCGTCCGGCCGAAAATTCTGGCGAAGCAAATCGAGTGCGTTCTGTGAGTAATCGATCGCAGCAGTGTACTCATGCGACAAACCGAGAGCCAAAGAGAGAGCAAACAGAGCGCTGATCTTGTCCTCGGGAAATGCATTGGATTCGGACAGGATCTCATTCGCCGCAAGCACGCCATACTGCTTCGCCTTGGCCGCGCTTCGTTGCCGCAGATACAGCGTCGAGAGATGGAGCCAGCTACGTGCCAACTCTGGCTTCTGTCCCGCGCTTTCACGAATCGCAAGCGCATTGAGCTCGGCCCGCTCTGCATCGGGAAGCCTTCCAGTATCGAGATAGACGGTCCCGAGACCGTCGATCGCCGCGGCCAGATCTAGCGAAGACATAGGTGATCTTTTGAAGCTCCGAATCGCACCGTCAAACATCTTTTCTGACTGATCGTAAAGACCCGCATCTTCGTACAACGTAGCTAAGTACACGCGCAACCGACCGAGCTCGACCGGTGAACCAGTGCTCGATTGCGCATTGGACACAGCAGCTTCATACCGGGCAATCTCATGGTGCAGATCGTCTTTCGTGAGCATCTGCGCATTGATTCCCGGAGCTGCGCCCGTGAGCATCGAAAGCCCTACCAGGCAAACGGCGAGAGTTGTGTACATTTGTGCTATACCTCGCGTACCCAGCTGCAATTGAATGGCCATGTTGATCATCTACATAAGTCCGTATAAGATGTTGTTGTTCTACATGAGTGTCAGCGCGAAAGTCGTTCGCGTACGAAAATCAGTGTTCAAAAACGAACGCTGAATGTTCCGCCCACCCTCTCGCGTGCAGGCAAATGAAGTATCGTATTCGCGTGAGAATACTCTTATTCAGTGGAAAGGGCGGCGTCGGCAAAACAAGCGTTGCCGCTGCCACCGCAGTTCATCTCGCCCGCGCCGGAAAACGAACGTTGGTCATGAGCGTCGACCCGGCGCACAGCCTCGCGGACTCCTTTGACTTCGGCGGTGCACTGTTTCACCGCGACACATCAGAGCCGGTGCACGTCGCCGAAAATCTCTTCATGCAGGAAGTCAACATCAACCAGGAGATCAATCGCCACTGGCGCGAAATCTCCACCTACATAACCTCCGTTCTTCGCACGACCGGACTGAGTGGGATCGAGGCCGAGGAAATGGCAATCTTCCCAGGCATGGAGGAACTGAGCGCCATGATGTACGTCAATCAGTACCGGAACTCCGGTGAGTTCGATGTTCTTCTGCTCGACTGCGCGCCCACCGCCGAATCGCTCCGGTTCGTTACCATGCCGACCACGCTCGATTGGTACATGAAGCACATCTTTGGCTTCCAGCGGAGCATGTTGAAAGCCGTCCGGCCATTTGCCAATCGCTTTGCTCCAGTAGAGTTACCCCCTGACAGCTATTTCCGTAACCTGCAGGATCTGTTCTCAAGAGTGCAAGGCGTCGATTCGATCCTGGAAAACCCGGCTTTGACGAGCGTTCGGCTGGTCACCAACGCCGAAAAGATGGTGCTTCGCGAGACACAGCGCGCCTTCGTCTACTTTTCACTGCACGGCTTAACGGTGGATTGGATCATCGTCAATCGCTTGCTGCCGGACGAGATCGCCGATCCCTTTTTCGAGTCGTGGAGAAAGACGCAAAGCGAAACTCTGGCACACATGGAGCAATATTTCGCGCCCGTGCCGGTGCGGCGGGTTCCCATGTTCCGTAACGAAGTTGTCGGCTATGAACAGCTTCGAAACCTGGCGGAAGCGTTGTACGCTCCGGGTGAGGACCCGGCTGCCGTCACCCGGAGCAGCGCGCCTTTCTCGTTCGCGAATGACGAAGATCGGCACTTGGTTACGCTCGAACTCCCGTTCGCCGAGAAGGCGGAAATCGGTGTGTTTAAAAAAGGTGACGAACTCGTCATAGAGGTGGGCACCATACGCCGTCACGTGGGACTCCCCACAACCATGGCTGGCTTGCAGCCCCTTCGGGCCCGTCTCGATGGGCGTAGACTGGTAGTGGAACTAGGTACAACCGTATGAGCGAAACAGCACAGGGAACACAGGGCAGCGCCGGCAACGCGCACATTGATTCGATTTGCGATTTCGTGCGCGAGACGTTAGAAAGCATGTCGGACGTGATAACTCCGCCCGAGCAGGCGTGCCAGCATTTCCGCGAATCACGCCTCGAATTCCTGCGCGGAGTTCGCGCCATCGTCGATCATCGGATTGACCGGCTATCGCGCAAGAACCAGTCCGGTGAGCGGGTCAACGTCGAATAACGAAGAAAACTTGTGGGGCAGGCGCAAGCCTGCGCCGGGCGCTCCGCCCGGCTCCTTCCTCGCGACAATGATCGGCAACCAACGATTGCGAACTCGCACGCCTAAGCCTTGATGATTGTGACTCCCCGCCTCTTGTACGGCGCTATCGCTTTATCTGCGGTCTCACTTGGCACCACCATTCCATGAATTTCCTCCAGGCCGGCGATGACATACGCCGAAGCAGCATTCAGCTTCTCCGGTGAGACGAGCACAATTGTCTCCGCGGCGGCTTTGATTAACGCACGTTTGACGTGAGCTTCCTCAAAGTCTCCGGTGCTCAAGCCGAGCTCGGCATGAATGCCGGTTATGCCCATAAAGTAGAAATCTGCACGAATCCGGCCGATCGCTTCAATCGCGGCAGCACCGGTGCAAACAACGGAATGCTTAAACAAACGGCCACCAATCAGGACCACTTCAACACCTGGATGAGAAACGAGTGTCACTGCAATCGTTGGGCTGTGAGTAACGATCGTGGCATGGAGAGTCTGCGGGATCCGCCGAGCCAGCTCGCGTGTGGTGGTTCCCCCATCAAGAATGGCCACCTGTCCCGGTTGAATCATCGCAGCCGCAGCTCGGCCAATTGCCCTTTTCTCATCCGACGCTAACGTTTCCCGACCCGCAAAATCGGCTACCGCCGGCGAAGCCGGTAACGCGCCGCCGTGAACCCGCTGCAAAAGACCTTCGTGTGCAAGTTCGCGCAAATCGCGCCGAATCGTGTCCTCGGAAAGGCTCAGCTCGGCGCTGAGCGCTTTGGCTATTACCTGCCCGTTTTCCGAAAGCCTTTGTAGAATCAATCGCTTACGCTGTTCAGTCAGCATATTGTCAGCGTATCACGATATTTATTGACAATGCACGATTATGCACGTTATCGTCGAGTACATGCTTTCTAAGAAGCCAATGATGATTCTCATCGCGGGGCCCTATCGTTCCGGTACCAATGACGACCCGGAACGAATGCAAGCCAATCTGCACCGTTTGGAACAATACGCACTGCCCGTGTATCGCGCCGGACACATACCCATGATCGGTGAATGGGTGGCTCTGCCGATCATTCGCTCTGCCGGGTCGACAACTGTGGGCGATGCGCTGTATCAGGAGTTTCTCTATCCCACCGCTGCTCGCCTCCTTCAGCATTGCGATGCGGTGTTACGGATTCCAGGCGAGTCTACCGGCGCCGATGAAGATGTCCGTATTGCCCGCCAGCGCGGCATTCCCGTTTACTACAGCATTGATGACGTGCCTTGTTTCTAATGGCCGATCACGGGAGCCGCTGGGGCGACATGTGCCGGGCAGCCGTGGGTGGGGCGTCCGGCAAAAGACCGTTTGGCGCTGGCCGCCGCATTCATCGCCAAGGCCGTGTATGGCATTGAGACCACGCGCGGTCTCATCGAACAGATGCGGCAGGATCGGCAATTGCGCTGTATCTGCGGCTGGAATAGCGCCTGCAGAATCCCGCACGCATCGACATTCTCGCGCGCGACGCCACCGCCATCGAAGCGCGTGAAAGCTTTCCGCAGTCCCACCCGGAAAAGAAAAGGCAGAAGTATCAGCGCCGCCCAAGCGCGCCAAAGCCTGCCAGCGCGGCACGCGTTTAGAGACCGCCAGCGAAAGCAAGCCTTGGCCGAGCAACTCGCGACGCTGCCACAGGAATGCAGCATCGGCACGAAGAAGAGCAGCAAAGGCCATCAGCAATATTGGCGCGGTTATAAATTGCATCTCGATGTAGCCGACGGCAAATTCCGATCAGCGCTCTGCTGACCGGGGCCAGCGTGCATGATTCGCAAGCAGCCATCCCGCTGATGACCATGAGCAGCGAGCGCGTGACGTATTTATACGAACTGATGGACTCGGCTTATGATTCACGTGCTATTCGCGAGCACAGCCTGCAACTCGGCCACCGTCCCATCACCGATCACCCCAAGCGTCGGCGCAAAGTGGGCGAATACAAAGTTCCGCTGCGCAAGAACTCGCGTTCCTGGAAGCGGGTGATTGAAACCGAAACGCGTGCCGAAGAAATGACCTGGGCTGAGCAGGACCGCTTCGCCGAACGCACCATGGTGGAGCGCGTCTTCAGCCGATTGAAACACGAGTTCGGAGCGCGTGTCATTCGCGTACGCGGCGCACGCAAGATCATGGCTCATCTCATGTTTGGCGTGCTCGCGCTCACCGTCGATCAACTGCTCAAGCTCACCGGCTAATTCGTCACGCTCGCCTGGTCTTGCACTGGTGCTTTGCAAAGCATCCTCAGTCGCGGCGTGCCTAGGTTGTAACCGTGATCTACTTTTCCGCACAAAGCGACGCTCCAATCAACCGGCAGATATCGCTGGCCCCTCTGTCAAGCTCCCCGCGTCCCGAGTTTTGCAACTCGGTCACGGATTTCGAAAAAAAAGTTTCTGGCTAAGAATCAGGACGTTAGGCTGCGAAATTGGCGCTCGGCGGAAGGCCTACCCGGGATTCTGAGTGCGGCGAACCGAAGAACCGGTTCCCGGAGAGCCCAACCCAGAATGAGTGTCGTTTTAGCTTACAAAAATTTCGCAGCAAACAGAAATATCAGCCACATTGGACTAGGTGTCGCAGCAATCAACACCGCCAAAGTGCTCCGTCGTGAAGGCATCGAGGCGCACGTATGGCCAATCGTAAACTCAAGCGAGCTTCGCACGCGGCTCGAGGCAACGCCAGCAAAGGATGTCATCATCTCGGCTCCATGGATACCGAGCAATGAGCTTATGAAGCTTGCGGACGATTTTCCCGAAACGCAGTTTGCGGTCAACTGTCATTCAAACGTCGGATTTCTGCAGGCGGACCGCAACGGCGTGAAGCTGGTGCGGGAACTGATGGAACTCGAGACGGGAACGCATAACATTCACCTTGCGGGCAATTCCCGGCGATTCTGCAATTGGGTTCAGGCGGCATTCTTCGCACCCTGTACATACTTGCCGAACCTCTACTATCTTGATTCGAACGCGACGAAGCATCGCCAAATGGCTTTCAGCGGCGGGACTCTGCGTATCGGCATCTTCGGAGCGACTCGTCCGTTGAAGAACCTGATGAGCGCCGCGGCCGCTGCGCTCGAAATTGCACGGGGGCAGCGTGCCTCGTTAGAGTTGTGGATGTCCGGAGGGCGCGCTGAGGGCGGCGGGGAAACGGTACTCGCAGCCGTGAAGGAAATGCTCGAAGGACTGCCGGATGTGAAGCTGATGCTCAACGGCTGGCAGTCATGGCCGAAGTTCCGACAACTGGTTCGTCACATGCATCTGCTGCTGCAGCCGAGTTACACAGAATCTTTCAATATGGTCACCGCTGACGGAGTTGCTGAAGGCGTAGCGTCTGTTGTGTCCGAAGCTGTGGACTGGGCTCCCGACTACTGGAAGGCAGATGTCGATGACGTTCTTGACGTCGCACGGGTGGGGCGCCAGATCCTGAATGACCATCGGGCGGCGCAGGACGGATTGCAGGCGTTGCAATCGTACGTCGAGGACGGCCTGATCGCGTATCGGAAGTTCCTCACAAACTGAAAATCGCGCGGCGCCAATTGCGGCAGTGATGCGAACCGCTATCGCACAGGGTGCTCGGCGGAGGCGAGCTTAAGCTTCCAGTTCGATATTTCACTGTTCGCGACCTGCAGGTGTGACCCGAAAAAGTAAAGACGTCCAGTTGCCGGCCCGTCAGGCGCGGCTTTGAACCGCATCGCCAAGTAATACGGAGGTATTGCCTGATAGTAAAGAGTTGTGCGGACTGAACAGGTTTTCGGGTCAACTTGACTGGGCAGAGTTATTCGATAGGTAGTACGGTCGGTTCCGCTCCCATCCTGGTATTCCGGATCGAGTCGAGCTTCTCCTTTCGGAAAAGTTGCTTCCAGAAACTCACCTGATAACGAAGGATCGGGGCCGAGTGCGCTCCATCCGAGAGGGAGAAGGCGATTGTCCTTTACTACCTGGTCACGGCGCACAAAGTTCGTTGTGAACTTGCCTTCCGAGTCCGTGGTCAGTTCCTCGTAAATCTGGACCTGATCCTCCGCATCGATGACTTCGCGATGCGGTTGGAATGCCTGGCGGATTGTCCCGCTGCGGGCTGAAGACGACGCAAAAAACTCAGAGGGTAAGGGTTCGCCACGTCCATCCACGATGACTCCAAGATCATTGGTGCGCCCTGACGACCAAACAGGCCGTTGCTGTGGATCAAGTACCATGAGTTCGATAAACGCACGGCGGAATCCGACTCCACTGGGCAGCCGGTGTCCTGTCAAATTCGTAACAGTTACGTCAGCGTTGATCGTCGATCCCGAAGAGTAAACGCTGACCTCAACCCTGGCCGTCTGCGACTGGGCCTGTTGAACAAAGTTATTCAGTGCGTTCGGAATACCCGTATCGGAAACACTCATATAGTCGCTGGTGCGGACGCCCAGGATGTCAGCGAACTGGTTAAAGAATTCCAGCAAAAAGGCGTTAAGACCCTGAAATGTGTGCCGAACGAAGCCCTTCCCCCGCTCGCGTACACGAATCTCCACATCGGGAACCCGGCCCAGGACCGGCGGATAGGTGTTGTCTTCGATAATCGCGATGCGCTCTTTCAGTTGGTCAATATCGAAATTCTTG
>JAFARV010000718.1 GCA_019245255.1 Acidobacteriaceae bacterium
CCAGTACAAGCATTCTTCAATAGCTCCAGCGGTGATAGTGCCCTTCGCTAAGTACGGACAATGCCGTTACCTTTCGGTGGACTAAGCGATGTATTCAGTAAAGAGAGGTTGGACGAAACTGCAGCTCGATCACCGATAGGTTTGGGCCATGCTGACCCGAAAATGACTTAACTTACCAGAGCAGCTTCAATCCAAACTGAATCTGTCGCGAAGACGTCGAAGTGCTTGTGATGACTCCGGCCGTTGGCGATACCCCACTCGGAGTAAACACGACCGCGTTCGGTGTGTTGAAATTCGCCCGGTTTAGGAAATTGAAGAACTCCGCGCGAAATTGTAAATTCAGCCTCTCGCGAATTGGAATGTCTTTTAAGGCGGAGAGATCCCATGTCCCAAGACCCGGACCGATCAGCGTATCTCTGCCCAGATTTCCATAGAAGCCGCTGTTGGTCGGCGGCTGCAAGAATGCCGCTGGGTTGAACCACCCGTTTACCTTACCCAGAATCACCGGACCGCTGAATGAGGGGTTCACAAAAGGGCGCACCGGATTGCGCGTGTCGCCGTTATTTGATGGGTTGTAGCTGAGCTGCGGCGTGAAGGGAAAACCACTCTGCAAACTAACGATGGAATTCAGGGTCCAGCCGCCCACGAGACCGTTGCTGAACCCCGTCGCATCCGCAAAGAATCGTTTCCCACGTCCGAAGGGCAAAGCATAAATGGCGGCGATCACGCCGACATTCCTGACATCGTAATTTGCGAGGCCCCGGTCTGCCCGCAGATCAAATGGGTTGGATGCCAGCGCCGGCTCTCCGCCGGACGTGGTCGCGTTCAACGAATCTCCGTCGTCGATGCTCTTGGACCAGGTATAAGACCCGCGCAACGAGAGTCCCCCTTCAAAGCGATGATTTGCTTCAACCTGCAATGCGTTATAGGAGCTGTCTCCCTCCGAAAAGTAAGTCCAGGTATTGGCAAGTGCCGGATTCGTTCTTATTGCAGTCGGGACATAATAAGTACCGGCCGGCACAGGAGTATGTGCAAGCCCTACAGGGAAGTTAGCGGGATAGTTCGCAGGGCACGGACTCGCCGGACAAATCACTGGAAAAGGTTCGTTCGCGTCAATACCAATGAGTTCGTGGTAACCATGCGACCCGATGTAACCGGCTGTAAGTGCAGTATTAGCCGTAACTTGCTGCTCGAGACGAAAAGACCAGGAGACCAGGGTGGGCGTCTGTAGATCAGGTTGCACACCTCCAGGAACTAAGCGCGCGCTGGACGGGGCCGGCCCATTCCGCGAAAGAGGCAGCTTCGATATGGAAACGTTTGGCAGGCTGTAGGTCGGATTGAAAGGCGCGTTCTGATCGGTACGGTACCCCAACGCGTCCTGGAGGTCGTTGTATAAACCAAACCCGGCACGAATTACCGTGCTGCCCCCAGATGGACTCCAGGCAACACCTACTCTCGGCTGAGGCAGAAACGTCGCATTGTTCTCGGTAAAGACTGAGCCTCCAATCCTGGGTTGAGTCGAAATCACGCCGTCCGGGTAAGTGTAGTTCGCGGCCCGCCCCTGAGCTTCGTTCCAACCGGTCGAGAATTCATCTCGAAACCCGAGCGACACCGTAAGTCGAGGACTAATTCGCATGACATCTTCGGCGTACCAAGCCCCGAAAACGGACCGCCAATTCAGTTCCGTTGGCGACGGGTCATACAAAAGGCTGCTGGCAACGCCTTGAAGCAACGTCTGCAAGCTGGTAAATGTAGCCTGCCCGTACTGGCTCAAAGCGAGCGTCTCGTTCGATTGAAACTGCTGAAACCAGGCTCCGAAACTAAACTGATGACGGCCTGAGGTCAGCGAGACACGATCTTCGTAAGTGAAGATATTGCGAGCGACACGCAGATTGCTTCCGTTATTGCTTCCAGCCAAACTGATTTGCGCGGTCGGGTTGGACGCTGCGCTGCCGCCGACCACAAGCGCACCGACCGGAGCCCCGGTCAGAAATCCGGGAAGTGTTGCTGCGGGTGTGTCCGGTGTCGGTTCTCCCGTGAAGAAAAAGCTCGCTCTCGAGTAACCCGCTCGTCCGGTGTTCACTAACGCTGGAGAAAATACATGCGTTTCCTCCACGCTCGCCACCTGTTCGCGCAGCGTAGTCAAATCGGTACTGTATAAATTGGTGCTGGTGGGAGTAACGTCCGCGCTGTCGTCCACCGTATAACTCAGGTTCAGAGAATCCTTTGTACTTAAAATTTGGTCCAATCGCACTGTTCCGAAATCATCACGGATCGTCTGCAACGGATTATTGAACGCTTCGGATATTCCGCCGAAGTCCGGAGCTCCCGGGGTGGGCTCAGGCCAGGCGGCGATAAGCGGCGAGACTCCGACAAACTTTAGACCGGAAGACGGACAAGGCTTTGGAGCGGGGTTCACCAGCTTACACGGCAGATAGCCACTTCGCGCGTTCACATCGGGAACAAGATCCACACCGGTCTGATGAAGGTGCTGCGTGAGTTTCTCGTAATTTCCGAACACGAACGTTTTGTCGCGTTTGATCGGCGCGCTCAGGGCCGCCCCGAACTGATTGCGTTGAAAGCCGGGCGTCGAAGGACCATCAAAGAAGTTCCGCGCATCTAGGTCGTTGTTGCGCAGGAATTCGTATAGCGAGCCATGAATCTGATTTGTCCCTGACTGCGTCGCTATCAACACCTGAGCGCCAGGATGCTTGCCGTATTCCGCACTATACGAGTCGCGGAGCACGTTGAACTCCTGGACGGCATCCACGCCCAGCATCTCCTGGCTGGCGCCGCCCGGCTGCATGTTGTTTTCAGCGGCCCCGGTAAACTCAATTCCATTCAACAGATACAGATTCTGTTGTGGCCGATTCCCTGAGACCGCAAAGTTGTTCCCCAAAGTCGAATTCGAAACTCCGACGCCGCCTGTTTTCTCGGCCGTGAAGTTCACCACGCCAGGGCTCAAAGTAAGAAGCTCGTCGTAGCTTCTGCCATTCAGCGGAAGATCCTTAATCTCATGCTCCCGGACGAGTCCGGATATGTCTGTCGTTGTGACGCTCACCATCGGAGCGTCTTCGCTCACCGTGACCCGTTGACTGGACGTGCCCAGGCGCAAACTGACATTCACGCGCGCGTCTTGGCCGACCGCCAAAGTGACTCCGCTGCGGATCTCACTCGCGAACCCCGCTCGGTTAACCTCGAGCTCGTAATGTCCAA
The DNA here is from genome assembly GCA_019245255.1 of Acidobacteriaceae bacterium. Taxonomy (GTDB): domain Bacteria; phylum Acidobacteriota; class Terriglobia; order Bryobacterales; family Bryobacteraceae; genus Bog-105. Next base: position 3,217 of record JAFARV010000718.1, read on the forward strand.
TCGCAAGTGCTGTGAATCGATACTCTCCCTGCGCATTGGTTTCCGTGTTGCGAATGGCTCCTGTGTCTTGGTTTTTCAAAGTCACCGGTGCTCCTGAAATCACGGCTCCAGAGGGATCGCTCACCGTGCCTGAGAGCGCAGCAGAGAATTGAGCCTCCGCCGGGAGACCGACTGAAAGCAAAGCAAGTAAAATCGCAAAGCTCCGAACCGATGATGTGTCTTTCATATGCGACTTTGTAAATTATAAAAGACATGACTTCATCCCCTATTCGTTTGCGATTGAAGGACATTCGGCTCTCCCGAGGCTTCTCGGCTTCACATCTGGCTCGCCGCGTAGGAGTAACGCGTCAGACGATTTACGCCATTGAAGATGGCGCTTTCGTTCCTAACACACTGGTTTCTCTTAAACTCGCCCGAACTCTCGAGGTCGCTGTGGAAGAGATCTTCTCGATGCAAAGCGACGAGACAACGCAGCCCGTCAAGGCCTTCCTGCTTGCAAAACAGCGAGTGAATCAAGGGCGCATGGTGAGGCTCTGCCGCGTGAACAACCGAACCATTGCGGTTCCCGAGTCCTTCCCTCCTGCTTATTTGCCGCTTGCCGATGGTTTTGTCGAATCACATGCCGGGGCTTCTGCTTCAGTCAAAACCGATGCCGGCCTCCCGGCAGAAGGAGAACGGTTGTTGATCGCGGGCTGCGATCCCGCACTTTCGCTGCTCGACAGTGCGCTGCACGGCTCAGGCACCGATATCGTAACCGTCCCTTGTTCAAGCCGGCGCGCACTTCACTGGCTGAAGCACGGCCGGGTGCATGCGGCGGGTTCGCACCTGCTCGACCGCGCCACCGGCGACTACAACGTCTCCATCATTCGGCGGCTGTTTCCGAACACACGGCTTCGGGTCGTAACGTTCGCTACCTGGGAACAGGGCCTTATCGTGCGGCATGGCAATCCGATGTCTATCCGATCCGTTGCGGATCTCGCCGGCGCAAATCTCACTCTGATCAATCGGGAAAGAGGCTCAGGCAGTAGGGATTTGCTTGATTCAGAACTCCGCCGTTTCGGCATCGCCTCCACACAGATCAAAGGATACGAATCCACAGCTGAAGGACATCTCGCTGCCGCCCACGCTGTAGCTGCAGGAAATGTTGATTGCTGCATCGCACCCCATTCCGCCGCGCGATGCTTCGGACTCGATTTCATCCCTCTTGTGGCGGAGCGCTTCGACCTGGCATTTCCCCAATCGTCGCTTGACTTGCCCGCCGGGAAAGCACTGCTCGACGCGCTGAATCGCTCCAATCTCCGAAAGAGCTTGCAATGCATCGCCGGTTACGACACAGCGCACACCGGCGACGTTCTGATGTAGGAGACGCTATTCGACTTGCAGCCCGAGCATCGGCTCCTCAGCCAAATATGTCACAATCCACTCCGAACCCGGCGCATCTACCGGCACCGCCTCCGCACCCGCGGGTATGAACCAGGCTTGTCCCTGACACGCCTTGGTATCGCAGAGCGTGCCGCCGCCGTCGACGCAGATTACAATCGCGTACGACAACATGTTTCCGGGAATCTTGAAGCGCTCAGCGGGGCGAATCCGCTCGATCCGGAAATACTCGCACGCGACAAGTTCGTCACGTCCCGCGGCTAAACTGACGGGATTGGCTTCATACTCATGTGGGCCCAAAGAAGACACACGCGCGCCGTGTTCCAGATGAAGTTCGCGCGGCCGGCCGTAGTCGTATAACCGATACGTAATGTCCGAGTTCTCCTGGATCTCGCAAATCGTTAGTCCGGCCCCGATCGCGTGCACCGTGCCGGCAGGGGTGAAAATAGTTTCCCCCCTCCTGGCTATTCTCCAGTTCAAAAGCTGCTCGATCTCTCCGCTCTCGGCGCTGGACTGCAGGCGTTCCGGCGTGATCGGTTCTTTAAACCCAACCGCCAATTCCCCCGGCGGCTGTACGTCGAGCACGTACCACGCCTCCGTCTTTCCCAGGCTGTCATGATGCTGCTGCGCATAGGCGTCGTCGGGGTGAACCTGGACCGAAAGCCGTTCCGAAGTAAACAGCAGCTTCACCAGAATGGGGCAAATCCCTGGGTACCGGAGGTCAAAGGCCGTACCGAGCAGGTCTGAGTGGTCCCGGAGAAGTTCCCCCAATTTAAGCCGGGCCGACGTGAAATTTTCCTCAAAAGTAAACCAGACCTCGCCGATACGTTCTTTTCGGGGATGGTCCGGGAAAAACGGGGCCAGCGACTCCCGCCCCCAGACCCGTTCACGAAAGATCGGAAAAAGTTCGATCGCGCTGTCGAAAGTTGTCATTTCGGGTGAGAAATTCCCGAGTGTTTTCGCACCACTGTATCAGCAGTGGCGAACCGAGATGTTCGTCGACGCGGTCGTAAGGAGGAACAATTGCTTTTCGCGGCAGCAGGTCTTTTGTTCATGGCGTTCGTGGCACTGGCATTTGTCGGACTTACCGAAGCCCGCGTCGGCGTGCGGCGTCTCGAGCGACAACTCCAGGAACGTAGCGAGGTGCTGAACAACACGTTATCGCTGCCTGGAGAGCCAACGGATCGCGAGGCGGAAGCGCTCGCAAACGCCCGCTTCAGTTCATCTCTTCTCGCCCTAAGTAAAGTTCAGTTACAAGCGAAGCATACTTCTCCAGAACCCGTCCACGACGAATCTTCATCGTTGGTGTCAGTTCGCCTGCCTCAATCGAAAAATCACGCTCCAGTATCTTAAAGCGGCGGATTCGTTCGAAATCGGCCAGATTCCGGTTTACGCGCGAAACAACCTCCTGGACGGCTTTGGTCACAGGCTCGGAGCCGACGATCTCGCCAAGTGGCTTAGAACTCATCTCTTCCAGCCCTTTCACGCTGTCCATCTGGGCAGCATTGATGGTCACGAGAGCCGTGACATAGGGCTTCTTATCGCCCACGAGAACCACTTGGTTGATCAGCGGTTCGGTCTTGAAGAAGCTTTCAATCCTCGCCGGGTAAATCTTCTTTCCGTTTGAAGAGACTATCAGTTCCTTCTTCCTGCCGGTGATGTACCAGTAGCCGTCCGAATCAAGCTCTGCAATATCTCCCGTCGAAAACCAGCCATCATCGGATAAGACCGAGCGGGTCGCGGCCTCGTCTTTGTAGTAGCCCTTAAAAATGCAAGGCGTCCAGACCTGGAGTTCCCCGTCTTCTGCCAAACGAGCTTCAACCCCGGGCAGCAGCGTTCCAATACTCCCAGGTTTCGGCCGCGCAAGCGGGTTGAAACAGATCACTCCAGCCTCGGTCAGCCCGTAGCCTTCAATCAGCGGCATGCCGATAGCGGCATAGAAATCTCCAAGCTCTCGGGCTAAGGGCGCGGCTCCGGACGCCGCTATACGAATACGTCCGCCAAGGCGGTCACGAACCTTTGAAAAAAATAACTTGTTGGCGATCTTCAACAAACGCGACATCCAGGCGGGAATCGGTTTTCCCGTCTGCGTCAACTTTGCGGCTTCGAGCCCAAGGCCGAGCGCACCGTAGAACAGCTTCCGCACCGCCGCCGGCCGCTTCCTGAGCTCCGTCTGAATGGTCGCGTACATCCGTTCCCAAACACGCGGCGGAGCCAGAAAAATGGTCGGCCGAACGCTACGCAATTCGTTCGGTAATCGGGCCAGGCTCTCGGAAAACCAGACCGGTGTGCCCATTCTCATCGGCACCAGCTCGAGCACAATCCGTTGCGCAATGTGGGCGGAGGGCAAGAAGACCAACATCGAGTCCTCCGGGGTCGTCGGCAGGACGACCGGAGCCATATCAAGATTCGCCAGAACGGCGGAGTGGCTCGTCACACCCATCTTGGGCTCGCCAGTTGCTCCAGAGGTCAGGTAAAGGATCGCCGGATCGTCCGGCGAGATTTCCTCCTGAATGCGCCCAAAAAATCCTGGCTCACGCGCCAGTGCCGCCCTGCCCCTCTGACCGAGCTCGTCCAGGGACAGAACACCGCTTTTGCTTCCGGTGATGAGAATCGTATGTTCCGGAAGTTGCAAGCCCTTCTCATCCAGCGCTTTAGAGATTCCCGCCAAGGCTTTCGGATCTTCAACAAACAGGAACCTGGGCTGCGCTTTAACGATGTCCCGCGCGAGATCCGGCATCGGATAAGCCGTGTAGAGAGCCCCTGATACACCCCCCGCCCCCATAATCCCGAGATCTACCAGGTAAAACTCAGCGCGTGTTTCAGAGAGTACACAAACGACGTCGCCTTTTTGGAGGCCCAGATCACGAAGTCCAGCCGCGATCTCACGTGAGACTGTGACCCATTCATTCCAGCTGTAAGAGCGGTATCCGCCGCTCTTAGCTCCAAGCGGCTGGTGCAGGGCTTTGGCATCTCCGTATTGGGCGGCTGTTGTCTCCAATACCGTGAATACGTTGCGGCCCGGCATGGCCGAATTTTAGCAGTGTGCCCAACCGGTGCGGGTGAGAGAATCGTGTTTTGCAGTCCGACAAGAAACCAGCTGCCGTGGCAAACTCCGTTGACGAGGACTCATGGCGGCGCCCGCTTGCCTACAGAGAAGAAGCTTTCCTGCAGAGCCCGGATTCCCGTCCGCTTCGTATTCTGTCCGAATATCTCTGGCCCCTGTCGCACTTTCAGGAGGAGAAGATTCAGGACACCATTGTGTTCTTTGGCTCGGCGAGAATCACGGAAGATGGCGCGCTCAGCCGGTACTACCAGGAAGCCCGTGAACTCGCCCGGGTAGTCACAGAGTGGTCCTCAACCATCGCCGAAAACGGGAGTGTGTGCTCAGAGCCACGCCGCCGCTTCGTTGTCTGCTCGGGTGGCGGCCCAGGAATTATGGAAGCCGCGAATCGGGGCGCTTCCGACGCGGGCGGCAAGACCATAGGGCTCAACATCGGTCTTCCGTTCGAACAACGCCCGAATGCTTACATTACTCCCGAACTTTCCTTCGAGTTTCACTACTTCTTCATGCGTAAGTTTTGGTTTGCGTATCTCGCGAAAGCGCTCGTGGTCTTCCCTGGTGGCTTTGGAACACTCGACGAACTGTCCGAGATCCTAACGCTTGCTCAGACGCAGAAGCTTGAAAGCAAGATCATTATCGTGTTGTACGGCTCGGACTTCTGGAAGGAAATCATAAATTTCGACGCGCTGGTCCGCCACGGGGTCATTTCCGCATCGGATCTGAATCTCTTTCAGTTTGCAAACTCCCCTGACGAGGCACTCAACATCTTGAGGGATGGGCTGACGCGGTACTATCTGGAGCCAGAGCGGGTGCTGCCTGCGGCGGTGGTCGAGGAAGCACCGGAGATTGCGCGCTCGCGCACGTCGTGATCTGCCTGCGTCTCAGCGCCTCTCCGCCGCTTGAACGGTCAGAGTAGGATCGGCGCCGCTCCAGGTAACATCCGCTGTGGGCCCGTACGTAGAGGGTACGTTGCGATCCAGCAGGCGCAAGTAGACCGTAAGCTGCGTGCGGTGATGTGCGGTATGCAGGACTCTTCTCCAGAAAATCCAAATGCGTTGGCGGTTTACGTCGAAAAACGGGCGTGCCTCGAGCCACCAGGCTGCATTCCGTTCGGCAAGCAACGGAAGGCGCCGCAGAGCAAGTTCAGACATTCGCAGGCAGCACGCCGCAACGCTCATCTCTTGCGGGAGCACATCTGCTGCAGCCGGTTCCGGTGTTTCCAGGAACTCAGCCAGGAACCGGCGCTCAGACAGAAGCTGGTGCTTGAAGATATCCGCGACTGAAAGCGATTTGGGATGCGGCCGGAAACTCAGATCATCGTCCGTAAACTCGCGCCAAATCGAAATGACTTTGTTTGACTCGCTCGCGTACGTATCCACAACGTGTTGAAAAGCCGGGTCGCATGCCCGCGGTATTGCACTGTCTTCGATGACCGTAAACGGGTACTGCATAATTCGCCATTCTAAGATGACAATGATGCGAGTTGTTACGTTTGAACTTGGGGGTCAGGCCCGGCCCGGGGTGATTGCAAACGGCGCGATTGTCGACGTATCGGGCTTCGGCTTTTCGTCTGTAGTTCAGCTGATTGAGGCGGGGCAGGGAGAGTGGAACCGTGTCCGGGACCTCGCCGGCAACGCCTCCGCGCATGCCCGCACACCCGTTGATCGAGCGACATTGCTGGCGCCAATACCTCGCCCGCGTAAGTTAATCTGCGTTGGGCTGAACTATCTCGATCATGCGAAGGAGACCGGCGCCGAGATTCCTAAGGTTCCGACGATTTTCAACAAATTCGCCACCGCTGTTATCGGC
>JAFARV010000926.1 GCA_019245255.1 Acidobacteriaceae bacterium
CAGTAAGGCGGTGAATGTACGGTTGCCGTCCTGCACCAGCGCAATCAACGCTTCGCCTGCCTGGGAAACATTCAGCAGTGTTCCATTCGCACGCACGAGCGTGCCCTGGTAGCTGCTCTTCATCAATTCTCGGATGTCTAAATCCAACGGCCGGACCGGCTGGAGCTTCCCGGTTCGGCGGACCACCGCGTCCGATAGCACGATCCGGCCCGGAGTACGAGCAACGAATCCGACTACGTCAACCGCCTCACCGATCTGCAGTTCCTGCGGCGTCGCGGTTTCGACGCGAATCGGCCCGCTATCATCCTGGGCAAAGAAAAACTTTTCGGTGCTCAGATAGCTCACGGCGGTTCGGATGTGTATGCGGTGAGCGGTTGCGAAGGCGCTGGAACTCAGCTTTTTGACCGGAACGGCTGGGGTTGCGAACGGATCTGCGGGCGTAGGCTCATCAAAGTGTATCGATTGCAGAGAGGACACAAAGATTTGCGTGCCAATCGGCTTGTTGTTCGAATCCAGCTGGCTCCCGCACACACCGCGCAGATGAATTCTCGCGTCCGTTAGCGAGAGTGCAGTGCCTGCCGGGGCTTCGCGAATGATCACGGTAAGGGATTGGTTGCCCTCGTAGACCCGGAGCCGCAGACGGTGGTCAACGTCCTCCACGGTATGGACCACGCCTTGGGTCTCAACCAGTTGGCTTTCGAAGTCGTCGCGTTTCGAATTCAAGACTTCGATAGAGGCGATCTTGGGTTCCGGTAATACGCCGGCGCCAACCACACTGACGTGCAGGCGGTTGATGAGAGCGCCAGCATCGCCTGGTCCTGTGTGACCATCGAGTTCGATCAGACGGCCGTCCGGAATGGCTTGGTGCAGCGCGTGTGAATCGACAAACGTGCCGCCGGTTTTATCTTGGATGAACAGTATTCCCCAGCCAGGATCGCTGTACGTAACGACTGCTCGCACGGCGACGGGAACCTTTTGGATCTCGTGTGCATTGGATACGTGGCTGATCTGACTGACCGTGGTCAGCGCCGCCGCGGAGCCCTTTTCGCTCTTGACGATGGCCGAAAATGATCCGGCGCTGGACCCAAGCAGAATAATTGCGGTAGCGCATAGTCGCCCTACGCGGCGGGTGCCGTGCCGGGTTCCGTGTTTGTGCCGCATCAACTGACCTTATCGGCACGAAGCGCTCCGGCAAGACGGGCGTCGGAAAAATCCGAGCGGCCAGAAAAAAGAAAGCGCCAGCGACGGTGGTTTCGTCGATGGCGCCGAGATTGCGGTTGGGAAAGTTTTTTTACTGGCCTACTTTTACTGGCCTACTTCGATGTTGACGGTTCGCGGCTTCGCGAGCTCTTTTTTCGGCAGACTTACGGTTAGAACGCCATTTTTATAATCAGCCTTCACCTTCTCCGCATCGACCGTGTCCGGCAGAGTGAAGGCGCGCACGAAAGCGCCATATCCGCGCTCAATTCGATGAACCGCTTTGCCGTTCCTGTTCTCCTCAAATTTGCGCTCGCCCCGGAGCGTCAGGGTTCCGTTCTCAATCTGGATGCCGACGTTCTTAGGGTCGACTTCCGGCAGATCGGCTTTCAGAACGAGTTCGTTCTCGTTTTCAAAAATGTCGACGGCCGGCGACCACGGACGCGACGTGGGCTCGCTGAACAGACGAGAGAGGGAATCTTGAAAAACTCGCAGCCCGGCCGGGAAATCCTCGATATCGGTCCCAAAGTTGGGGTATTTGATCACTGGCATATTTTGTTCCTCCTGATACTTGCCACGCCAGGTGGCTACATTCACAGCATAATACATGAGCGTATCGCTGTCAAGATGATTGATGTGTAGGTACTCACTGTTCCTCGGAATTCGTTCGGTAGCGACCACGCTGTACGGGTTCGTTCGGTAATTTGGGACTTCCCTGCCCGCACCGTAATCTGGAACGAGTATGTCCAACCTCAAAGAAGGCGATCTCGCGCCGAACATCAGCCTCGAAACCGACTCCGGGGAGCCTTTCCGGCTTTCCTCGCTCCATGGCAAGAACGTGATTTTGTACTTCTATCCGAAGGCCGACACGCCGGGCTGCACCAAGGAGGCGTGTGAATTCCGAGACACTTCACCACGGCTGACGAAAGCGAATACCGTGATCGTCGGCGTCTCGCCGGATACCGCCAACGCACAGGCGAAGTTCAAGCAGAAGTTCGATTTACCGTTTACCCTGCTGGCCGATACAGACCACAAAGCGGCCGAGGATTACGGGGTCTGGAAGGAGAAGAGCATGTACGGCAAGAAGTATATGGGGGTCGAGCGGACCACGTTCGTCATCGCGCCCAACGGCCGAGTCAAAAAGATCTTCCCGAAAGTAAAGGTGGAGGGGCATGCCGAAGCAGTTCTGGCCGCCATTGCCTGAGCGCCTATCATCGAACTAGGTGGCCACTCAGGATAGCCGTCGTTATCCGCGCAGCCCGGTACTCGGAGTTGGTGCGCTGGTCATGGAGGCAGGGCGCATCTTGTTGGTCGAGCGCGGTAAAGCCCCGCTAGAAGGCTACTGGTCGCTGCCGGGAGGGGCAGTCGAATCGGGCGAGCGCCTCGAGGAAGCGCTACGGCGGGAAGTCGCAGAAGAGACCGGCCTGGATGTTTCCGTAGACGTCATCGCGACGGTGTTCGAGCGAATTCTGTCTGACGAAGCGGGTGCATGCGAGTATCACTACGTGCTGATCGATTTCTTCTGCACCGTACAGGGCGGCGAACTCCGGGCTGGAACGGATGCGCGCTCAGCCGCGTGGGTGGACCTTTCCGATCTGCGGTCGGTTCCCCTGACGGCCGGTACTTTGGAAGTGATTGAGCTTTGTTCGAAACGGCCGGGACCGCATCCGGTGGTAACCCGGCCCTGAATGCATGTCCTTTAGCAGCAGTGAGCTTCTCCAGTTCGGAGAACTGAAAGAACTTTTAGCCCGGTATGCGGGGAGCGACGCGGGACGGGAGCTGGTGTTTCACCTGGAGCCGCACCGCGATCGCTTCAGCTTGGAAGCCGATCTCGCCGAGGCCGGCGAGGCAATCGCGTATCTGCGTGAGGCATCTAGCGGGCAGGAGGGTGGACGTGGTGTCGCTGTCCGGCTGCGCTTCGACCAGCTTCGCGATGTCGGCGCTTCTGTCAGAACCTTGCATGTGGAAGGCGCGTCGCTCGACGGACGCGAGATTCTGGATGTCTTCCACACTCTGGCGCTGGCGGGCGAATACCGCGGGATTCTGCTCGGGGTTGCGGAAAGATACTCGCGCTTAGCGCGCCGGGCCCAGAGTCTCGCTGATTTGCGCGACCTTACTCGCCGGTACGAACGTGCGTTTCTGCCGGATGGGTCGCTATCGGACGAGGCAAGCGTCGCGCTTGGACGCATTCGCCGCGACATCGAGAAACAGCAGCGGAGCATTCAGGATTCGCTCGAGCGCTTCATTCGGGCGCATCGCAGCGACGGGACCATGCAGGAGGACTTCGTCACGATCCGCGAAGACCGGTTTGTCGTCCCTATCGTCGCGGGACGGCAAGGCCGCGTGGATGGCGTCATTCATGGTTCGAGCGGTACCGGCCGCACGCTATATCTCGAGCCGCTCGAGACCATTGGTTTGAATAACCAGCTCGTGAGGTTACGGGAAGACGAGCTTCGGGAGATCGAACGAATTCTCGCGGAAATCACCGCTACGCTGCGCGAGCATGCTCCCGAGATCTCTGCGACAGCCGACGCCTTAGCGGAATTTGACTGCCTCTTCGCGAAGGCAGGCTTTGCCCGGGATTACGACGCAATTATTCCGCGATTCAGCAAGGAGGGACGGCGACTCGTGCTGCGCGAGGCGCGCCACCCGCTGCTCCAATCCATTCTGCGCAAGCAGCGCAAACCGATCGTACCGGTCTCCTTCGAATTGAAAGAAGAAACGCGATGTCTGCTGATCAGCGGTCCGAACACCGGCGGCAAAACGGTCACCATGAAAACCGCAGGATTGCTCGCGATTATGGCGCACGCTGCGATTCCGGTTCCCTGCGCCGAGGCTGAGTTTCCTGTCCTCGACGACGTGCTCGCCGACATCGGCGATCAGCAATCGTTAGCGGAAAGCCTCAGCAGCTTCTCGGGGCACCTGCTGCATGTAAAGCAGATGCTCGAATCCGTGACGCCGGACAGTCTGGTGCTGCTTGATGAACTCGGGCGTGCAACCGATCCGGAGGAGGGCGGCGCGTTGGGCGTGGCGATTCTCGACGAGTTCCGGAAGTCAGGTGCGTTCTGCCTTGCCTCAACCCATTTGCTGCCGCTGAAACTTTACGGAGCGCATACGCAGGGCGTTTTGAACGCGTCGATGGGATTTGACCAGGCGACATTGCAGCCGACCTACGAGTTGAAACTCGGTATGCCCGGGAAATCTGCAGGGCTCGACATCGCAAAGCGGCTCGAGATGCCGGAAGTCATCCTGGAGCACGCGCATGCTGTATTGCCTCGCATGCAGGCGGACTTTCAAGCGCTCCTTACGGAGTTGCACAAGCAGGTGGAAGAGCATACACGCGCTGCGAAAGAGATGGACGAGGCGGCCGCGGCATTTCAGAAGCGCCAGGGGCAACTCGAGCACGAAACATTGCGCAAAGAACAGCAGCGCCAGCGCGAGTGGGCGCAGAAATCGGAGCTGATCGTGGCCGATTTTGAGGCACGCGCTCAGATGATCATGCAGCAGGTGGCTGAGGGGATCGAACAGCGAAAGGCGTTGGAGCAGGCGCAGCGGCTGGTATCGCGCACCAAGCGAGAATTCCGGGAAGAGGCGCAGGCAGCCATGCCGGCGGCGGTTCCGGCGGCGAAGTCACCCCAAACGCTGCCCATCGAGGAAGGTGCACGAGTGCGGCTCAGGGACATACGCGAGGTCGCGACTGTGCGCCGCGTTCTCAAGAACGGTGCGATTGAGGTGGAAGCGGGCTTTCTGAAAATGCAGATTCCTCGCGAAGACATTCTCGAGGTCGTGGCAGAACCTGGTGGCGGGCGGGCGTTGCCGAAGAATGTTCGAGTGGAGCTCGGGCCGCGCTGGGACGTGTCCTATCGCGAACTGAACATCATCGGCCAGCGCGCGGATGAGGCGATCGATCAGGTGGACAAGTTTCTGGACTCCGCTGCGCTTGCGTCGGTGGACCGGGTGCGGATCGTACATGGACACGGAATGGGCGTCCTGAAGAAAGCCGTGACGGAACTCCTCGGCAAGAATCCACATGTCAGCCGTTTTTATCCGGCGACGCAAGCCGAAGGAGGAACCGGCGCGACCATTGTCGAGCTTCGCCAGTAACGTCGTTTGCGTGACCGGAGTTTAAACCACGCCACCAGGCTTCAGCACGACCTTAATGCAGCCGTCTTTCTTATCGCGAAACGTCTTGTACATCTCGGGCGCGACTTGGAGAGGAGCGCGATGAGTGATGACGAACGAAGGATCGATCTCGCCATCGACGATCTTCTGCATTAGGGTCGGGAGGTATCGTTGCACGTGGGTTTGGCCCATCTTGAAGGTCAGACCTTTGTTCATCGCTGCTCCGAACGGAATCTTGTCCACCATGGAAATGTAAACGCCGGGTACCGAAATGGTGCCGCCCTTGCGGCAGCACATGATTGCCTGGCGCAACACATGGGGCCGATCCGTTTCGAGCATAACGGCCTGTTTGGCGCGATCCAGATATGTGTCGATGCCGGTTCCGACGTGGGCTTCGGTTCCGACAGCCTCAATGCAGCGGTCGGGCCCACGTCCGTTCGTCATTTCCATCAGGCGTTCATGTACTTTCTCTTTATCGGCGTTGATGATCTCAGCTTTGCCTTTCTGCTGAGCCATCTGCAGCCGTTCGGGCACGAGGTCGATGGCGATCACTCTCCCGGCGCCAAACATCCATGCGCTTTGGATCGAGAACTGACCCACGGGACCGCATCCCCAGACCGCGACCGTGTCGCCCGGCTCGATCTCCGCATTTTCGGCCGCCATGTAACCGGTCGGGAATATGTCGGAAAGGAAAAGGACCTTTTCATCGGGGATGCCGTCCGGTACTTTGATAGGCCCAACATTGGCTTTAGGCACGCGAAGATACTCGGCTTGACCTCCCGGGAAAGCGCCCATCAGATGCGAATAGCCGAACAGACCCGCGGGTGACTGGCCCATGGCCTTTCGCGCCATCTCGTAGTTTGGATTTGTCGTGTCGCAGAGCGAGTACAAGGTCTTCTTGCAGAAGAAGCACTCGCCGCAGGCGATCGTGAACGGCACAACAACGCGGTCACCCACTTTGAATTTCGTGACGGCACTCCCGAGTTCGACAACTTCTCCCATCGGCTCATGGCCCACGATGTCGCCCGCTTCCATGGTGGGCATGAATCCGCCGTAGAGATGGAGGTCCGAACCGCAGATAGCGGTTGACGTGATCTTGACGATGATGTCATCGGGGTTGAGAATCTGCGGATCGGGAACTGTGTCCACCCGCATATCTTCTTTGCCATGCCAGCAAACTGCCTTCACCAGGTCTCCTCTCACGGGCGCGTCTCGCTCAACACTGCCCGCCGTTAGATGCCGGTCTGTTACAACTGTTCCCTAGGTAAAACGACAGCACGCGGTATGCTGTGCGGGACGTTGTGGATTGGGAGGAAACAAGGCGAGAGATTATGGATCGTGAATTGCGGCTGAAAAAAGGAAGAGATGCAAGACAGAAGCTTAGCCGGAAAGCGCTGGCGGAAACGCGCTGTAAGGAGCGGAATTTCGACCCTGTTTCGCTACTGATGAGCCGGGTGGAAGGCCGTATCCGGAAGCTGCTTCCGGTTAAGTACGCCCGAATGCAGGCTTCTCCATTCACTTTTTTTCGCGGTTCGGTGGGGATTATGGCCGCGGATCTTGCTGCGGGCTCACATACTGCGTTGCGGGTGCAATTGTGCGGTGATGCCCATCTCGAGAATCTTGGCTCTTTCGAGGGCCCCGACGGGCGGCTGATCTTCGATATTAACGACTTCGACGAGACCATCGAAGGCCCATGGGAATGGGATGTGAAGCGCATGGCGACGAGTATCGTTCTCGCAGGATTAGAGTCCGGGCATTCCAATGGTTCCTGCGAAACCGCAGCATCGGAGTTTGCCGGCTCGTACTGCCGGCTGATGGAAGAGCTGGCGGATTTGCCGGTTCTGCAAGCCGCACGCTACCAGATACACCGGGCGAGAAAGAGTCAGGCGGTATCAGCGGCGATCGCGCAATCGCAGCGGGCCTCCCCAGTCGATTTATTGAAAAAGTATACGGAAGCAGGTGGGAATGGACGGCGGCACTTTAAAAGGATCGAACATGTGCTTTGGCCCATCCGGAACCGGCGCGCAGAGGTGCTTCATTCGGTCGAGAGTTATCGAAAGTCCATAGCGCCCGAAAGACAACATGTGTTCGGCTTTTTCCGGCCGAAGGACGTCGCGTTCAAGATTGTTGGTACAGGCAGTGTCGCGCTGCGGGACTACGTGGTTTTGATGGAGGGTAATGGCGATGCCGACGCGCTTTTTCTTCAAATCAAACAGGAGCCTCCGTCCGCGTATGCAGAGTATTTGCCCGGGTCAGGGGTTCCTCACCAGGGCCAGCGCGTGGTCGAAGGACAACGAAGAATCCAGCCGGTCTCAGATCCTCTCTTGGGGTGGACCCGCATTGGTGATGAGGATTACCTGGTGCGGCAGTTGAACGACCACAAGGGCTCGGTAGACCTCAAGAATCTTCGCGGTGAAGGTCTCGCCAGTATCGCCGAGATCGCGGGAGAACTTCTGGCGCGCGGTCATGCACGTTCGGGCGATGCCGTTGCGATCGGAGCATACATGGGGAAACCGGAGAGCGTAGTGGATTCGATCAGCCGGTTTGCCACAGCGTATGCGAAACAGGTGCAGAGCGATTTCGAAGCGTTCGAGCAAGCGATAAAGAAAGGTCGTGTGAAAGTAGCAGCGTAATTAGAGCTATTAGCCGTCAGCTCTCAGTCTCAGGTGCGGGGCGGTAAGCATCCGTTTGAACGGTGAGAGTTTGGTTTAGAACCTAAAGTTCCAGTCTCTCTTCGCCGATAGTCCTGTAGGCGGAGAAAAGACGAAAATGCTTCGGTCTAATATAGACGAGGAATCACTGGTTGAGCGTCAGGCCAGTACCCTGACGCCACAACTCCGGGAAGAACTGATTTTGAGGCATATGCCTCAGGTAAAGCTGATTGCCAGGCGAATTCATGAGCGGCTGCCGGTGTCGGTCAACCTCGATGACCTGATATCGAATGGCGTTCTGGGTTTAATTGCGGCGATCGATCGCTATGACTCGAGCCACGACGTCAAGCTGAAGACATACGCAGAGTATAAGATTCGTGGCGCGATTCTGGATAGCCTTCGCGACCTGGACTGGGCGCCTCGGCAGCAACGCAAGCGTTCAAGGCTCATTGAAAGCGCAATCGGTGACCTCGAACAGGAACTTCAGCGTGTTCCGGAGGAGCACGAGATAGCGGAGTATCTCGGGCTCACGGTCGAGGACTATTACGAATGGCTGTCAGAAGCCCGTGGGCTGACGCTTGGCAGCCTGGAGAATGCAGGGGGTGATGAAGAGGGCGGCAGTCTGCTCCGATACCTGTCCGATTCTGACGAGAATTGGCCATCTCAACTCCTCGAACGTTCGGAGCTTGAAAAATCGCTTGCACAGGCGATTGACCGCATGCCGAAGATTGAACGCACGGTGCTGAGCCTCTATTACTACGAAGAAATGACGTTGCGTGAGATCGCGAA
>JAFARV010000930.1 GCA_019245255.1 Acidobacteriaceae bacterium
AAAAGGCCCGGTGACCCGCTTCAGGCGCGCCATCGCTTCCGCGTCCTGACCCGTTTGGATCGGCAGATAAAAGTTCCGTTTGAATTCGATGCGCGTTCCGAGCACTCCGGGATTCAGAAACTCCATCATCGACCAGAGATCGCCAACGTTGTTTTCAACCGGCGTTCCCGTCAGCGCAATCCGGTAGTCTGCGGCCAGCGACCGCGCTGCTGCTGCCTGCTTCGTTTCGGGATTCTTGATGTTCTGGGCTTCATCCAGAATTACGCCCGCCCATTTCACTTCTTTGAAATGCTCCAGGTCGCGATGCAGCAGCGAGTAGCTGGAAACAACCATGGCGTGTTTCGAGGCGTCGCTCAGAAATGATTCGCCTTTCGCTCGCGCGGCCCCGTGGTGAATCATCACCGGAAGCTCCGGCGTGAATCGAGCCGCCTCTTTCTGCCAGTTGCTCACCACCGACGTCGGACAGACCAGCAGCACCGGCCGGTCCACACCGTTGCGCCAGTCGCGCAGAATCAGGCTGAGCGTTTGAATGGTTTTGCCCAATCCCATGTCGTCCGCCAGGCAAGCTCCGAACCCCCACTGATGCAGAAAATTCAGCCACGAATAACCGCGCACCTGATATGGCCGCAGCGCCGCATTCAGCCCTTGCGGCTGCAGCAGTTCCTCGAACGGTACGTGCCCTTCGAGCTTCCGGATCAATTCGCCGATCCAACCCTCCGCCTGAACGCCCGCGAATTCGATCGGTATCGGCGCGCTACTCGCTCCCACAGCCATCTGCACCGCTTCGCGTGCAGTAATCTGCCCATCACTCTTCTTCCAGAAATTGAGCGCCGCCTGAACCTCATCGGAGCTCACGTGAACCCATTGCCCGCGAAACTTCACAAGCGGCGTCTTGAGATCGGCAAGCGCCTTCAGTTCGCGCAGGGTCACCGCCTCGCCGCCCATTGAGATCTCCCACTTGAAATCCAACACCTCGTTGAGCGACAGCCCGCCGCCTTTTTCAAACGGACTCTTCACACGTGCGCGTGCGCTCAGGCGAGCCCTGGTCCCTTTACGGCTCCACCAACCCGGGACCATTACGCTGAATCCCGCTTCTTCGAGCGCCAGAGCTTTGGTACTTAAAAAATCGAAGGCGCCGGTAGCATCGGTTTCATAGCCGGAAGGAGCCTCAGAGTGCAAGCTTTCGTCAATGGGCGGGCAGATCGACGAAGCCTGACCCAACGAAAACAGCAGGTGCTCGCGCGGATTGAATCCCGATCGCGCCCAGACGGCTGACCTCGATCGCTTCGGTTTCCAGATCAGCTCGGCTGGTACCAGGAGGCTCGGATCACTACGATCCTGCAATAGATAACGGACCTGCCACAGCGGGGCCTCGTCCTCCGCTGGTGCTTCGAGCCGGAAGCACAGCCGGTACGGAGCCCCACTGACCACCGCAATCGGCCGCTGCCACTCTCGAAGTTGACGCCGGAACTCGATGGCTTCGTCCGGTTTTACCCGAAGCCTCCGGTCAGGGCCCTCGAGTGCTTGAATCCAGCGGTCGTGCAAGGTAGCCCCCGCCGCACTCACGGCCTGTCTCCCGCTGGTTACAAGATGGTCCACAACCGTATCCACGAACGCCCGCACACACGCTTCCTGAGCGACGTCAGGCGACACCGCACGAGCCGCTCCAGGCATCACGGATGTCAGCGCACGAAGTCGGTCGTCATCCTTGCCCGCGTAGGCCGCACGCCAACGCGCCACGAACTTGCCATCCTCTCGCGTCAGATCCGGCAGAAAGTGTTGCCGAACCACGAGCGCTCCCGCGAACTGCATCGCCGACGCCCAAAACGTAAGGTCGGTTCCGGCAAGAACACCCGGTTCCAGCAATTCCTTATCCACTGTTTTCGTGAGCAGTTCAATCGCAGCCTCGGGATCGAGGACCGCAACTGGAACTGACCAGGTCTGGACTCGCCCAGGCTTTGAGGGAGCAGGGTGGCCAAGAAGCGGACTCGAGGCGATCGGTCCGCCTGACGTGGAGGGCAGGGCGATGTCGGAATGGGAAAAATCGTTCTCGCGAACGGCAACTCTAAGCGAGCGCAACACAGCGGCAAGTTGCTCCGAATTCGCGAAAACTGTCTCGCCCGAACACTCTGCCCAAACCAGGAGCCGGTCATGTCGAAAACCAGCGTGAAGAATAACCATGCCGCGTCGCGAAGAGCTTAGCAGAATGGCTCGAAACCCCTGAAAAATAAGGGCCCGATGCTACACTTGAAGCGAAAATGCAATATGACGTCGTGGTCATCGGCAGCGGGCCGGGAGGCTATTCCGCAGCCGTTCGTGCCGGACAGTATGGCCTGAAAGCGGCTCTTATTGAAAAACAGCCGCGCCTCGGCGGTACTTGCCTGCTGGTCGGCTGCATCCCCACAAAGGCGCTCCTCCATACTGCTGACGTTTGGGATTACTTCAAAAACCCGGAAGGCCAGGGCATCCAATGCAAGGATCCTCAGTTAAACTACCCCGCCGTTCTCGACCGCAAGAACAAGATCGTTACGAAACACTCGAAGGGCATCGAGTTCCTGATGCGGAAGAACAAAGTTGACGTGATCAAGGGTTACGCAGGTCTTCAGGGCGGCGGCCGCATCCAGGTCCAGGGTGATCAGGGCGCCCAAACAGTTGAAGCCAAGAACATCATCCTGGCGACCGGCTCAGACGCCAGAATGCTACCCGGTCTCGAACCCGATAACAATCTCATTCTGACCAACATCGAGATTCTCGATCTGCCCGCTGTACCGCGAACTATGGGTATCATCGGCGCCGGTGCTGTCGGCGTCGAATTCGGTTCCATCTTCAATCGCTTCGGATCCAAAGTGACCATCCTCGAGATGCTGCCCCGCCTGGTCCCGGTCGAAGACGAGGAGATCTCGAAGGAGCTCGAGAAGCACTTCAAGAAAGCCGGCATCAGGTGCGAAACCAGCGCCAAGGCCGAGAACATTCGCAAAAACGCGAACAGTGTCAGCCTGTCGGTTACGCTCGCGAACGGCAACACCGAGGAGATGGAGTTCGATAAGTTGCTGGTGGCTGTCGGCCGCAAGCCCAACACCGACAACATCGGGCTCGAAAACACTCGTGCGCAGCTCGACCGCGGTTTTGTCAAAGTAGATCCTTACCAGCTCACGGGCGAGCCCGGCTTATACGCAATCGGCGATATTGTTGCCGGCACACCGCAACTCGCTCATGTCGCCACCATGGAAGGCGTGGTCGCCGTAGGCCATATCGCAGGCAAACCCGTCCGTCCCATCAACCGCAACCGCATACCCGGTGCCACTTACACTGACCCGGGGATCGGCAGTGTCGGCTTAACCGAAGCTCAGGCCCAGGCGCAGGGCTTCAAAATCAAAGTTGGAAAATTTCCGTTCGCCGCCAACAGTAAGGCAACCATCCTCGGAAAACACGAAGGATTCGTAAAGATTGTCGCCGAAGAATCGTTCGGTGAAATTCTCGGTGTACACATCATCGGCCCTGAGGCCTTCGAATTGGTCTCGGAGGCCGTCACTGCCATGGAATCCGAAGCGACGGTGGAAAGCATGATGGCAACCATTCACGCCCATCCCACCATCTATGAAGCAATAGGCGAGGCCTTCAACAACGTCTACGGTATGGCGATCAACATTTGAAACGCACCGGAACTACGAGCGAAGCGATTGCGTCATGAAAAGCCTCCAACTGCTCGATGTTGGACGAATGCGATACGCTGACGCGTTCGCGTTGCAGCAGCAGTTTGTGGAGGTTCGGAAGCAGGGTCAGGGCGTCGACACGTTACTGTTTGTCGAACATCCACACGTCGTGACAATGGGACGCAACGCCAAAGAACACAACGTCCTCGCTAGTCCTGAAATTCTCGCGCGCACCGGTATTGATTTTTATGAGACAGACCGCGGCGGCGATGTGACTTATCACGGGCCGGGACAACTGGTCGGATATCCGATCCTCGACCTTCGGGACTGGCGCCGCGACGTTCGCGCTTATTTCCGCGCTGTCGAGCAGAGCCTGATCGACGCGCTTACATGCTTGGGCATCCGAGCGGGCCGCATTCCCGAGCCGGGCTTCGAAGGCGTCTGGGTCAACAATGCAAAGATCGCCGCCATTGGCATCCACATCAGCCGCTGGATCACATCGCACGGTTTTGCTCTGAACGTCGACACCGGCCTCAACTACTTCAAGTACATCGTCCCCTGCGGTCTGACGAAGCCCGTGTGCTCCGTTCGTTCGCTCGGGAATCAGGCAACCATGGAGGAGGTGAAGAACGCCGTCGCCACCTCTTTCGCGCGCACGTTCAATCGTGAGCTCATTATGGCGGCAGAAACACAATTGCAGGAGACCCGATGATAGATGTCGTCATGCCCAAGATGGGCGAGAGCATCGTTGAAGGAACATTAACGCGATGGCTCAAGAAGCCCGGCGAGAAAGTGGAGCGCGATGAGCCGCTCTTTGAAATTTCGACCGACAAGGTGGACACCGAAATTCCTGCCCCGGCAAGCGGCGTGTTGAGTGAAGTGCTCGTACAAGAAGGCGCTACGGTGGCCGTTGAGTCGATTGTCGCGAGAATCGGGGATCAAAGCGGAAACGGCGCTGCTCCGGTTGCTGCACCCGCAGCGGCCCCTGCACAACGGGAGAAGGGCCCGGAGGTCTCCGTCCCTCCGAGTGTGGGTGTTGGCCCTTCTGCAGCCGTGCCGGAGGTCAGGACTACACCGCCTCAGCAGCCCTCGGCAGGTGCCGCCGGTCCCTATCCGGCAGAACCTCCGCCCTCTCGGCACGCAGCACCGCCTCCGCCCCAGGCCGTCCCTCAATCTGACGGCGCCGAGGAGACCGGGCCGCTTTCCCCCTTAGTGCGAAAGATGGCTCGCGAATACAACATTGATTTAGCGCAAGTCAGAGGAACCGGCGCTGGAGGCCGCATCACGAAGCAGGACGTCGAGGCCTACATGTCTTCCCAGGCCGCTCGCACCTACAGCACTCCGACTCCAGCGCCCCAGTCTGCCGGTCCATATCCGGTTGAGCCGGCGCCCTCGCCCGCCGCTCCGCCTCCGCAGCCCCTCCCGCTCGCCGAGTCCGCGCGAGTGCGCACCGAGCCGATGAGCAACATGCGCCAGAAGATCGCTGAACACATGGTCATGAGCAAGCGAACTTCAGCGCACGTCACCACCGTTCATCGCGTGGATATGACCAAGATCGCCAAGCTCCGCGATAAGTCTAAGGCCGAATTCCAGGCGCGAAACGGATTCTCCCTTACCTTCCTGCCTTTCGTTGCGGCCGCCAGCGCCGAAGCGCTGCGCGCGTTCCCGATCTTCAATGCGTCCATCGACGGCAAAAACATCGTTTATTATCGCGACATCAATCTCGGAATCGCTGTCGCCCTCGAAGGCGGTCTTATTGTTCCCGTCATACGCAATGCCGATGAAAGGAACGTTGCAGGTTTGCAGCGTGCCATTGTCGATCTGGCAACGCGCGCGCGCTCACGCCAGTTGAAGCCGGATGAAGTGCAAGGTGGCACGTTCTCCATCACCAACTTCGGCAGCTTCGGCAGCATCTTCGCGACACCGGTTATCAATCAGCCGCAAGTCGCCATTCTCGGCGTCGGCGCGGTCGAAAAGGTGCCCGCGGTCGTTGATGGCGACGCCATTGCCATCCGCTCGCAGGCGCATCTCGCACTCACTTTCGATCACCGCTTGATCGACGGCGCGCTCGCGGACCAGTTCTGCCAGAAGGTCAAATCGATCCTTGAAAACTGGTCCACCAGTATTCTTTAGTGCTTCTTCGGATTGCCGGCAGCTATGATCCCGCTGCCGGTAACCGCTTAAGAGTTACACTCCCGCTAAGTGCTCACGACGCGTACCTTCTTGCCCACGATACACTTACTCGTGTTTACACGTACACTACCCCATCCGGTGTGGGTCTAGAATTTCCGCTTGACGAAAACTTAACCCCGGTTTAATATTCCTCTCAGGCTGTATCGCGAACGGACAATCAGATTTCAACGAAAGAGGTCCTTGAATGACCTTCCAGGTCGGCGAAAAGGTTGTATATCCGAATCACGGGGTTGGAACGATCGAGAACATCAGTTCCCGTTCGTTCGGTTCTCAGCAGGAGCGCTTCTATTTGCTCCGGCTGCTTCCAAACAGTCTGACTGTTATGGTGCCCTTCTCTCACGTGGGCGACGTCGGACTGCGGAAAGTAACCAAGAGCAGCGACATCAGTCGCGTTTTGACGTACCTGGCCGCGGGGCGCCCAACGTGTACCCACGATTGGAAGGACCGCTTTAAGGAAAACTCAGAGAAAATGAAAAGCGGCAGCCTGCTGGAGATTGCCGAAGTCTTTAAGGCGCTCGTGCTCATCCAGTCAAGCAAGCCACTCTCGTTTCGCGAGAAAAAGATGCTCGAACGCGCTCGCAGCATGATCATCCTCGAAACCTCCGTAGCAAAATCATTGACTGAGTCCGACGCCATCACCCTCATTACGAAGGCGCTCGCGAAATCCAGCCTGCCCATGCCGGCGGCGCTGTAGCTGCAGAACAATCGTCGACGCGCGCTGACAGTAGTTCGACGTCCGATTGTTGACGAATCCT
>JAFARV010000987.1 GCA_019245255.1 Acidobacteriaceae bacterium
TATTTCAACGCGGGATACCTACCCACAGTACCCGGCGACGTTTGCAATACTCTCCGCTCTGTTCAGGAAGCCCAGCAATCGAGCCCGGGATGCTTGACCGATCCGAATTTCCAGCCGGTTGACACCAGAAATCCGTATCCGAACATCGGCTCCCAAAGCTACGCGAACGCGAATATCTTTTGGTCTACGTATAACTCACTGCAAGCGCGATTCCTTAAGCGCTATAGCCACGGGCTACAGTATCAATTGAACTACACGTTTTCGAAGGCTCTCGACACCTTGTCTGTGATCGGCCTCCAGTATGGCGCAAATAGCTTCATTCAGAACCCACACAACATAGGCGCCGAGTACGGCCCTGCGAACTTCGACCAGACACATCGCCTCGTAGCCACTGGTTCTTACGAAATACCTGTCGGAAAAGGAAAACTCTGGGACTTCGGCAAGTGGAACCTGCTTCTCGGCGGCTGGCAAGCGAGCGGGATCTATACGATTTCGAGCGGTCTGCCGTATACAATCTATGGTCTGCCGGGCGGAAACGACCAACTCGGCCTGGTACGCCAGGATGATATTCGGGCGAACCTCGTCGGTGATCCCAACGCGGTACAAAAGACGATCTTCGAGCAGTTCAACACCGCCGCGTTTGCGTCGCCCATACCGGGCACCTTTGGAACTCTGGGACGCGACACGATGAGAACACCGTTCTATACGGATTTGGACATGGCCTTCGGAAAGAACTTTCGGCTAAGCGAACGTGCCACGCTGAAGTACAAACTGGAGGTGTTTAACCTGACCTCCACCTGGCGGCAGAATGAGAACCTTCTGTTCGGGACGGACAACCGCGTTTCGGATAGCCCCGCCGGCTGCACGTCCGGACCGTCCGGAAACTGTTCATTCGGCAGTCTGGTGCCGCTGAACGGCGCAGGGAGTCTGAACCTGTTTAATCCCCGAGTAATTCAGATGAGCTTGAATTTGGCGTTCTGAGATACTTGTCTAAACATTTAACTGAGGTTCCTCGCTCTGTGGCGGCAGGCTCTCAACGAAAGGAACCGGCATATCAGCGCATCGAGCGTTCGATTCGAGAAGGAATTCAGGCGGGAACGCTGAAACCGGGTGAGACGGTCGGCTCCGAACGTGAGCTCGCGCGCATTCATGGAGTTAGCCCCATGACCGCGCGCGCCGCGCTCGCCGCGCTGGAGCGCAAGGGAGTGGTGGAGCGCCGCCGCGGTGCCGGAACGTTTGTCGCAATACCGCGCGTCGACTATAACCAGCTTGTAAGTACGACGGAGTTGATGTCGAGCAGAGGTTTTTCCGTCCGTTCCCGCTTGCTGTCCTCAAGGCAAGTGAAAGATCAACCGGAGATCGCCGCGAAACTCGGACTTAGAAGCGAGAGCGTCTTGGTAAGGATTGAGCGGCTTCGCCTGGTTGAGGGAGAACCACTCGCGCTTGAGACCAGTTACTTGCCTTCTGAGAAATTCAGCGACCTCGCCGGAACAACGCTCGATGGCGGCTCGTTGTTCCTGACCGTTGAAAAGAGATTCGGCAGCGAGATCGCGTTTGCGGATGAGGATGTGGACGCGACCGCTGCTGATGGGCGAGTCGCCAGGATGCTGGGCGTGGCCGAAGGGACTCCGATCCTACGAATCACCCAGGTCATCTATTCAACGCTCGGCCAACCTCTGCTCTATGTGCTGGGACTGTACCGGTCTGACCGGCACAAAGTCCACCATCGAAGGCAGCGGCGGTGACCCGTTCGGTCCTCATCGATACGGATACAGCGTCCGACGATGCGGTCGCGCTGATCATGGCGCTGCGTTCTCGTTTGATTCACGTGGAAGCGATCACCATCGTCGCAGGAAATGTTGCAGCAGAACAGGGTGCGCAGAAACGCTTTGTTCGTAGTCGAACTGTGTGATGCACACACACCTGTATTCCTAGGCGCCCCCAAACCTTTAGAGCGCGAACTGCAGATGGCAGATTGGTTCCACGGCCGGGACGGACTCGGCGACCACGGCTATCGGCCGCAAAACAGATCCGTCGAGTCAGAGCATGCGGTTGACGCCATCATCCGAACGGTCATGGCCACGCCCGGCATCGAGATCGTCACGCTCGGTCCGCTGACGAACCTCGCGCTCGCTCTCGCGCGTGCACCGAAGCTTGTGGATCGCGTAAGCCGCTGCGTCGTGATGGGCGGAGCGCCGTGTTGCGAGGGAAACGTCACTCCAGCCGCCGAATACAACATCTGGGTTGATCCCGACGCTGCTCGGCGCGTGTTCCGATCCGGGCTCCCGATCGAACTCGTTGGTTGGCAGCTCTGCCGGGGGCCCGCGATCATCGGCCCTGCCGATATTCGAGCGATCGAAGAGTTCGGAACGCGATTTGGCGAGTTTGCGATCCGCGCCAATAGCACAGCAATGGAGGCCGTTCACAGGCAGACGGGAGAAATCGGCATCTCTCTGCCCGATCCGGTTGCGATGGGCATTCTCCTGGACTCTTCGCTATGTCTGAATGCCACGTCCCACTACGTCGAAATCGAAACGGAAGGCGAGCTGACGCGCGGCATGACGGTCGTCGACCGGCTCAATGTCGCATCCGATCCGCGGAATCGCGAGACTTGGTCCGATGCCTTGCAGAGCGGCGTACAAGCGAGCGTCTGCTGGACACTCGATGTCCCGCGCTGGAAGACGCTGCTTCTTGAGTCTTTGCGATAGGCGCGTCGAGTAGCCGTTCACCCCAGCCCGCCTATGTACAAGAACCGGGCTACAAACAACAGCGCAAGAACATATACCAACCAGTGCACGTCTTTCCAGCGTCCGACAAAAATCTTGATCAGCACGAAAGCCACGAACCCGAAGGCAAGTCCGTTCGCGATGCTGTAACTCAAGGGAATCATCACGATCGTTAGAAATGCCGGAATCGCAATAGCCGGGTCCGACCACTCGATCTCTTTAACAGTCGCCATCATCAGGCTGCCGACGACAATTAGTGCCGGAGCGGTGGCTGCGGCAGGAATCATGCCGAGCAATGGAACCGCGAAAAGCGAAAACAGAAAGAGTAAGCCAACAACTATGGCGGTTATGCCCGACCTGCCGCCTGCGGCCACACCAGCGGCGCTCTCAATGTAACTAACGACGGTCGAGGTACCCGAGAGAGAACTGACGATAGTAGCCGTCGAGTCGGTTAGCAGAATTCGATCGAGCCGCGGAATGCTGTTCACCGATTCTCGAATCAGCCCTGCCTTTCTACCGACAGCCACCAGCGTCCCCACGTTGTCAAAGAAGTCCACAAACAGGAAGACAA
>JAFARV010001035.1 GCA_019245255.1 Acidobacteriaceae bacterium
GGGCCTTGCATACTTCAAGAAAGGCGACGGTGAAAACGCTGCCCGGCAGTTTGATGCTGTGCTGCGGACCGATCCAAAGGATATCCGTGTCGCTACGCTATTGGGTGCGAGCTATCTCCAGTGCGGCGAAAACCGCCGGGCCCTGGACGTACTCTCTCCGCTTGCGGCATCGGCAGGCGAGAACTCTGATTTTCTCTGGAGTTTCGGTTCCGCACTGATCGCCAACGGCAAGCTTCGCGCTGGAGTCGAGGCAGTAGAGCGAGTGGCCAAACAAACCAATGCGGCCGAGGCCTGGTTGCTCGCCGGCCAGAACCTTCTTAGGCTGAATGAATTCGTTCGCGCGAGAGAGGATCTCGAAACCGCGGCTCGTCTCAATCCCAGCTTGCCTGCTGTCCAGACCGCACTCGGGCAGGCTCGAGAAAAGAATGCTGACTATCAAGGTGCAATTTCAGCATTCCGCAAAGGTGTTGAACAGAATCCAAACGATCGCGAGGCCTGGCTCGGGTTGGGCAGTGACCAGTATTTTACGCGCGATTTAGACGGAGCACGCGCGAGTCTAAACCGGTTGCTAAGTTTGGATGGCGCCAGTGCCCCGGGCCTCTACGCGCTTGCGCTGGTGGACAAATCTCAAGGGAAGTTTGATAGCGCCGTGACAGAGATGGAACAAGCGGTGAAAATCAGACCGGATTGGTTGGAAGCGCACGTCGCTCTTGCGGGGCTCTATTTTCAGCTGCACAAGACTGCCGACGGCGCGCGCGAACGGCAAATTGTGGACCGCCTTTCCGAACAGGAGCAGAAAGAGGGTCCGGCATCGAAATGAGGCCGGGGCAGAATCCGAAATGTCGCGTGAGTTTCGGCAATGTCACGTTACGATTACGATCTACGGCTGCGCCAGCTTCTGGACCTGCTCCTCTGGCTGAGCATCGAAGACAAGCTTCAGATAGGATTTCGGACGGAATAGAAATCGCAGCGGCAGTGCGGTTGGGCTGCCTTCCTGATACCAAACGCTGAACTCCGTGCGGTCGTGAGTGCGTTGGTTCTCGATCGTGCCATTGAGCCGAATGACCGGGCTCTTCGTAGTTATTAAGCTACGGCGATTCATTTCTGATTCAGCGCCGGTATCGCGATGCTTCTCGGTCCGCAGAACATAAGACTTTGAATTATAGGTAAACGGGTGCAGAGAGACGGCATCAGGTGAAACGATGGCTTGCCGCAGGCTGTACAAGAACGTACCCTCTCGTGTCATCGCGACTCTCTTTTCGGCGCGCACAGGTCCATTGGGCGCCACCCCCAGAGATGTATTCACTAACTGCATGACCTCGCCCAGCGCCGGGTCGCGGGGCGCGGCAAGTTGTAAGTTCCAAACAGTGGACCGTGCTTCGCGGTTATCGAGTTCACCCGATGCGGCGACACACGGCTGCTCTCCGGCGGAGGGAGAGTGCAGGGCAGCTTTCGCGTCGTTCAGGGATTCCTCCCGGCTGGCTGTCATGATGCCGGTGTATTGAGCCTTAATGAGAGAGTTGTGGCTCTCTTCCACGATTTCCCGGATGTATCCAAAGCGATTGAGTCCGTGAGCACGCGACGGGTTCGAGCCCCCGAGAAACTCCAATCGGATGATTTGCTCATCGGCGGAAGCGCGCTTCTGCTCCATGGCGAGGCCATAACCCACATCGGACCGGCTAAAGATCGGAATGGAGAGGACGGTTATGTACGCGGTGGCTTTGTAAGTGCGTTCGAATTGTTGCTGCGCGAGAGCGGGAGATAACATGCCGACAAACATCACGCAGAGAATTGCGTGGCTCGAAGGTCTACGGGCAGCATTCTTTGGGACATGCATGCCCTAAGAGTGCGATGGGCTTTGTTGCGCCTTAATGGAGCAGCAGTTACAGTTACAAGACATTCAAGCAGAACAACGTAGTGATACTCAGGCGAGACCGTAGACCGAGGATGGGAGTGGCGCGGTTTAACGCGATACCGATTTTCGCGAAATTGACTTCTCGACGAACGAAGAAAACGCTACTAACATGCCAACCGCGACAGCAGTACCAATAAAGAACCATTTGATCCGCAGTGTGATGGTGAACAGCGCGAGAGCAACGGCGAAACCCCAGTACCAGGACTCCGCTATGAAACCAGCTTTCCAGTCGGCGCGTTGCCCGGAGTCGCTGACTCGCGCTATGAAGGACGGCCACAGGCGTGGAACGGCTCGCGAATAGGCCAGGTATCCGGATGACTGAGCCTGCGCCAATTCTGCCTCTTCGCGAAAAATGAGCCGGTAGCAGAAGATCAGCATCGCGAGTACGCCAACGATGAAACCGGACCGGCTCATCATCGTTCCCATGCCGATAGCGAGCAGCACATTGGCGAAGTAAAGCGGATTTCGAACAAACCGATACGGACCGCCGGCCACCAGGGTGTCGGTCTTTAGTTCGGAAGCGTAGACAACGGTGGAGTGTAAGTACGCGGAAGCCCAGGTCCGAATGAGCGCGGCGAGCGCAAGCAAAGCCGTGGCAACTGAGTACAGAACGCGAGCAATCACGTCGGCACCAACTCCCAGCGGGCGCTCCAGTGTGTTAGACAGAACCGCCGTGGCGTTCTCATGATCGACGAAGTAAAGACCAAACCCGACAAAGAAAACAATTCCAATCAGGAAGGCACGGTTCTTGAATTCCCAGGTCGTGGCGCGCATAGAGATACTGTAC
>JAFARV010000048.1 GCA_019245255.1 Acidobacteriaceae bacterium
TGCGGATCTTTATGTTCTCTCCGGTGACCAGTTCCGGCGTTGGATCCGAGTGCCCGCGGCAACCGAAGACCAGGCGCAAATAGTTGTTGAGGAATTGACGTCTCGAGAAAAAGAGGTCTTAGGGATGCTTGCCGACGGCCTTGCCAATAAGGAGATCGCGGGAAGACTGAACATTTCAGAGAACACCGCCAAATACCACGTCGCGCAGGTGCTCGCCAAACTGGACGCCTCGAGCCGGACAGAGGCCGTGAGCATTGGAATCCGCCGCGGCCTGATAGCTCTCTAAACTTTTCTGCATTTCCTGCAAGCGGCGATGCGGTTCCCGAAAGCGTCTCGCGACACTTCTTTACATTCGCGACCGCAACGAATTCCCTAGCATCGAAGTGTAGGGGCCGTTCCCATGAAGCCCGTTTCGATTCTCCTGGTCGATGATGACGTCGAACTCTGTTCCTCGTTGATCCGCTTGTTAGGTATGGACGGTCTCAACGTCACTGCGGCGCACGACGCGGATAGCGGCATCCGGCGGGCGCTCCACGAAAGTTACGATCTCGTTATTTTGGATATCATGCTGCCGGGAGGCGATGGCCGCAAAGTACTCCGACGAATTCGCCTGAATTCCCAAGTGCCTGTGATCATGCTGACCGCCCGCGGTGATGAAGCCGATCGAATTGCTGGCTTGGAAGGTGGAGCTGACGATTATTTACCCAAACCGTTCAATACGCGGGAACTGGTAGCACGGATTCGCGCGGTATTACGGCGTAATGGCGGATCCGAATTGCCGGAGCGGCTTACGATTGCGGACCTCGAGATTGATCGCAAGCAAAGGAGAGTCCTTCAAGGCGGGCAGGAAATCGCACTGACCGGAGCCGAGTTCGACATTCTTCTTTTGCTTGTTCGTTCGGCGGGCAAGGTTCTTTCGCGGGAGGAAATCGCGGAGGCCGCGCTGGGCCGTCCACTGGGAGTTTTCGATCGCAGTGTGGACAACCACATCAGTAGTTTGCGAAAGAAATTGGGCGCCCGAGTCGGCGACGTAGAGCGCATCCAGAATGTGCGCGGCACAGGTTATGCATATACGGGTCGGGCCGTTCTGGAGCATTGATGATTCGCGGTATCTACTGGAAGATCTTTCTCTGGTTTTGTTTTGCCATCTTCACGATGGACGCGGGGATGCTCCTGATCGCTGTCTTAACGCATTCTCAGTCGCTCGGCGCCCGCTGGATGACTGGCGTCCTCGATATATATGCTCGTAGCGCCGTCGACATCTATTTTCGCGGTGGGACCACAGAGCTCGCGGAGTATTTAGATGAGATCGAACGATCCTCCCGAATGCGCGCCACCTTGCTGGATCCGGAGTGGCACGACATTCTCGGCCGTGGCGTGCCACCGGGGGCGAAGGATGCGCTGGCAATAGCAAAGGCAACGGGTCGTACGCGATTCGTGGCCGGCATGCGTCGCTGGAGGGGAGCTGCCGTTGTTTCCACACCTAAAGGTGACTTCGTTCTTGTCGCGCAGGTGCTTCCTTTTCGCGGTCTCCTAAGCGCTACCGAATGGAGAGCGCCCTTGATGTGGCTGTTACTGGTGTTAACTTCGGGAGGGCTGTTGTCATTGGTGCTGGCGCGGCATCTGGCAGCGCCCATTCGAGGCCTTCAAAGTGCGGCACGGCGAATCGCAGACGGCGATCTTTCTGTCCGCACCTTTCCGGTTATTTCGGGCCGGAAGGATGAACTGGTTGACCTCGCAGAGGATTTTGATCGAATGGCCGAACACATCCAAGCGCTGCTGCAGAAACAACAGGAGCTCTTGGCGGATATCTCTCATGAACTGCGCTCGCCACTTACGCGCCTGAGCGTTTATTTGGAACTCGCGCGCCGGGGCCAAGCAGATGCCGTCGAGCGAATGCAGACTGATGTCGACAGGCTTGATATCCTGATCGGGCAGATCTTGACACTTTCGCGCCTCCAGTCTCTGAATAGTTACAGGAGCGAAAAGAGTATTAACCTTGGTTCGATTCTGAAAGGTATTGCAGAGGATGCACGCTTTGAAGGACAGGAGCAGCACAAGTCCGTAGTGCTAACGAGTGCAGAGGATTGCTGGCTCATGGGCGATCCCACCCTGCTTCGAAGCTGCATTGAGAATGTAGTTCGGAATGCAGTCACGTACACAAAGCCCTACACCGAGGTGATAGTCTCGCTTGAGCTTGTTAGAAATGGCAATGGAGCCTTGGCACGCGTCTGCGTAGCTGACCACGGTGATGGCGTGCCCGCGGAAGCCCTGCCGCGATTGTTTGAAGCTTTCTATCGAGTTTCGGGATCTCGAGACCGCAAATCGGGTGGAACCGGTTTAGGGTTGTCGATCGCACAACGAATTGCAGTCCTGCACGGAGGCGGGATTGTAGCGCGCAGCCGCAAGTGTGGCGGCTTAGAAGTTGAGATTTCCCTTCCCGCCGTGTCATCACCTCACCATTCGTAGCGCGACACTTCCTTACAACGCGAGTTCCGCGATCTCCTTAGCATTCGAATTGAAGGAGTAATTAGTGCCTCAATTCCGTTTATCAAGTTTTGTGATGATTGCCGGATTGCTGAATGCTCAAACGCCGGATATCCTGCAAGATTACATTTATGGTTATGCTCCCGTTGTCATAGAGGCAACGCGAGCAATTCAAACTGCGGTGCCCGACGCAACGTCAAGTCCGGGTAGAGCTCCGATTAACCAGTTCGCCTACAGGAATCAGCTGGCCACACCGGCAGAGCAGCTCATCGTTCGTCCAAACGCAGATACG
>JAFARV010000318.1 GCA_019245255.1 Acidobacteriaceae bacterium
CCGTCGCTTCGTTAATATGCGCCAAGCCGCATTCTTCGTGAACGACGCTGACCGCCCGTTCCAGACCGTCGCGCCGGACGACAATGGCAATTGTCAGCTCACTCGAACCCTGGGCGATGGCAATGATGTTAATCTTTTCGCGTGAGATCGCGGTAAACACCCGGCCAGCCAATCCGGGCGTTCCGCGCATACCCTCGCCAACAACGGCTAACAGCCCGACGTTCTCGTCCACTTCGATCGGCCTGAGGTAGCCATGCGCGAGTTCGATCGAGAGGTTAGCCTCGAGTGCCTCCAGCGCGATTGGAATCTCGTTTTTCCGGGCGAGGAAGCAGAAACTCTGGCGATAACTCGAACTGCTGAATACCAGAATCTCGACATTCGCGAGCGCAAGCGCGTCCAGTGTCCTTGCCATTAAACGCGTGCCGCTCAGAGCGGCATTCGCCGGTTCCATCGAAATGAGAGCGACGTTCGACATGGAAGTAACCGCGCGCACACCCCTGGGCTCTTCAAAGTGGGAAACGATTTTCGTGCCGGGCTTTTCCGGAGCAAAGCTGTTCTTGCTCCACACGGGAATTTTCTTTTCGACCAGCGGCGCCAATGTGCGCGGGTGCAGGACTTTTGCGCCGTTGTAGGCAAGCTCCGCAGCCTCGGCGTAGGTGACCTCCGAAAGAACCGCGACATTCTTTACCAGCCGCGGGTCTGCAGTCATTATGCCGTCCACATCGGTCCAAATCCAGACTTCTTCTGCATCCAGGGCCGCCGCAAGGATCGAAGCTGAAAAGTCCGATCCGCCTCGCCCAAGTGTGGTTGGACGTCCGTCCACAGTGGCGCCGTTGAACCCGGTGACGACGGGAACAATTCCCTGCCCGACCAGAGGCGCCAGGTGCTCGGCACATTTGGCGCGTGTCGGATCCATTTGAGGCGAGGCGTTCCCAAAGACCGCATCCGTAACGATAATCTGAGCTGCATTTACTGAGCGTGCGGGAGTTCCGATCGATTCCAAATAGTAGGCGAGCAGTGTGGACGAGAGCCTCTCGCCAACTGCAACTGCCTCGTCCACCGATCGCGGCGGCCGTTCTCCCAGCATTGAAATGCCGTTGGTGATGCGTTCGAACTCACCGACAAGCGATTTGACGGCTGCGGAAGCGGAGTCGCGGAATGCCGATGCTTCGGGACCGGCGAACAGTTCGGCGCAAGCATCTAAATGACGTTCGAGCAGAGTGCGGATATTCCCCTGGACCACGGTTCGGTCGGCAAGCTCGGCGCGATGCATGGTATCGAGCAGCAGATCCGTAATCTTAGACATGGCAGAAACCACGACTGCCACGGGACGATGACGCTGCTGGTTGACGATAATCTCGGCCGCAACCCGCATACGCTGGGCGCTACCCATGCTGGTACCGCCGAATTTCATTACCAGGAGATTGTTCAACGGGCCGCCTCTTTCCCGTTCGAGACACGTGCCCGGACAAGACGTAAAATCACTTCCTCTACCTCTTCTATAGATAGACCCGTGGTATCGACCAGAGTCGCATCCGGCGCCTGTGTCAAGGGCGACTGGGAACGGTGCCGATCGCGATCATCGCGTTTTTGTAATTCCGCGGCAACCACCGATAGGTCCGGGTGCAGGCCTTTCTGCTCCAACTCTCTGGCCCGCCGGCGCGCTCGTTCCTCCGGGAGCGCGTCCAGGAAAATCTTGACCTGGGCATCAGGAAACACGACTGACCCGATATCCCGGCCTTCCATGACCACGCTGTTCTCTTCGGCCATGCCGCGCTGGATGCGCACGAGTGCCCGCCTGACCGCCGGAATGGCGGAGACTTTCGAGGCTGCCACCGAGACTCGCTCGTCACGAATGGCCTCGGTCACATCCTCTCCATTTAGGGTAATGTGACCATCCTGCGCGTCGAGGGTGATCTGCGCCTGATTGGCCAACTGTTCCATGCGATGCATATCCGAAGGCGCGACGTTCAATCGCAGCGCCCAGAGGGCCATGGCCCGATACATCGCGCCGGTATTGATGTAGAGGTAGCCGAGTTTGGCGGCCACGCGGAGTGCGACGGTACTCTTGCCCGACGCGCCGGGGCCGTCGATTGCCACAATGATCCTCTTGTCGCTCATCTGTTTGTGCGAGTCCCCGGGAAACAGACGACGCTGCGCGACGCGTCTGCGCCACCATAGGGTGGTCATGACGAGTATGACATTGGAGGTAGCGCTGAGCCGTCAGCCGTCAGCTTTCAGCCGTCAGCTATTAGCTATTAGCTTTTAGCTTTTAGCTTTTAGCTGTCGCGGATTCGGTTATGTTGTGTTCGCTCACGCTCGCCGCTCCGTTTGAATGTACCGGTGCAGTATTTTTGGTTAACAGCGCGGTGATTTTGGCGTTTGCCATACGAAGCCGATGTTCATGGAGCTCCTGTTTGCGGGTTTCGGCTGCTGCTTTGCGCGATTCGTCAGCCTGCTTCCGGATTTCTGCGGCTTGTTTGCGGGCCTCGTTCGCCTCGGCCTGTTTTTGCCGTTCAAAGCCAATTTCATTTTGACGTTGCTGTTTGCGGCGCTCCGCCTTTACTTTATTGAGCTCGTTCAGGCACTTGAAGAAGGCGCGTTCGTGCGTAGTCTCGTAGCGCATCCATAGCGCCATGGCTTCGTTGAAGTCGTCCATGCCGCTTAAGCCCTCGCTGAGGAGTTCCGAGGACTCAAATTGGAAGCGTTCGGCGCGGCGGGCGAGCCAGAAGTGTTCGGACATGCGCTGCACGATGAGGTCTTCGGTTATGCCGGCCGGCTGATGGTCCTCGCGCAAAGATTCGAGCAGTGCGTCGTACTCGGCGCGATCTTCGGAAGCGAAGAGCTGGAATTTGCCGCGCAGGCCGTGGCGGAAATTGTTCTGGGAAGAAGCTCCGAGGCCTTCGGCGGTGCGAGGTCCGGTGGATTTTTGCGCGTTCTGGCGATTAGCACTAACTTGGGCGGCAGTGGCCATGGGAAGTGGGCTCCTAAATAGAAATGGCTCACGAGAAACCAG
Organism: Acidobacteriaceae bacterium; assembly: GCA_019245255.1. Taxonomy (GTDB): domain Bacteria; phylum Acidobacteriota; class Terriglobia; order Bryobacterales; family Bryobacteraceae; genus Bog-105. The sequence continues at coordinate 3,017 of JAFARV010000318.1, forward strand.
CCATGCCCGTTGCCGGTTTCCAGTGAGCCTGCCAGAGCGTAGCATGCGGGAGGGCGAAATCGTTCTGTGCGGGATGAATTTTCCGCTGTAAGCCGCTGAGAACGTGAGGGATGGCTTTATTTGGGAGGCTTGTGAATGTGGCCCAGGGCGGGTCGCCGCGGCACACTCTGGCCGTTGT
>JAFARV010000129.1 GCA_019245255.1 Acidobacteriaceae bacterium
CGAAGCGTTTCCCGTGAGTTGCCCCACGTAGATTCGCTTCACCTGTAAACGCGCCGTAGCCGGAGGTGCAACCGGAGTATTCTGTGCGATCGCTGCGGCCGCGGTCAAAAGTGCAATCAGGTACTTCATCAACTCTTGCCCGAAATGCGAGCTTCTTCGTCCTGGTACTCGACCCGCTGCCCGGTTCGCGCTTCCAGCGCCACCAGCGTCAGACGCAAGTCATCCTTGTGAATGCGAAATAACATCGCCTGTTGCCGGCCATCGTCGTCCTGAAATCCGATGGTGACGAAATGATCGCGTTTCTTCGCCAGCATGAACAACGGCGAGATCACAGCCGCGGCAATGTACCGCCGGTCGACTTTCTCCCCATATTCGAGCAAGTTGATGCGCTCGTACGGAATGCGTACTTCCGTGTGTCGCGTCACGAAAACAAAGTACGTATTGTCGTACAGGCGAATCTCACCCGAGTTGTTACCGGGGATGTCCGATCGGGTTCCGCCAAGGTATTCGGCTCGGCTGCCATCGCGGGCAGCGGGCGCTAGAGATGCAGTCAAAAGCAGGGCAAGCGAGACAAGCAGGGCGCGCATGGAAATGGCTCAGAAGCATAGTGCCTCAACCCCGCCGCTTCTCTCAGAACCAGATCTTCTCTACCGCAACACCCTTCTGGCAAAGATCGCACGAACTCGCGTCCTTATAATAAACCGCGTGCATCTGGGCCAGATAAAAAATCGGAAGAGTCCCGAAGTTGGCTATATCGGGATTCGGCTGATGAACCGCAACGGCAATCGCAACCACCTCGGCGCCGTAAGACTCGATCAGACTCCGCAGTTCGGTGAGGCGTTTGCCAGAACGTAGAATGTCATCGACCAGCAGCACCTTCTCCCCCGCCGCAGGTTGGATGAACTGCTTAAACTGCATCGGCTGGTCCTCGCCGTTTTTTTCCGCCCAGTACACCTGGTGAGCGCGAAGAGCCTCGCACACTCCGTATGCAATCGGCATACCCGTCGCCGGGCACACAATCGAGAGTTCCTTGATCATGGCGCGAATCTCCGTGTCCGCGCGCAGCTTTCGGCTCAGCCCCACGCTCAGGATCTTCGCGTCCTGAAAGAAACGGAATGCGAGCGCAACCTGGACATATTCATTCGCGTGCATCCCGTTCGGGTATTCAAAGTGTCCATCGCGCATTGCCCCCGTCTCGCGCAGCATCTGAATCACTTCGTCGTTTGTCGGTACCAGATGCATGCTGCTTAATGCGCCCCCTTGCCTGCGACCACATGCGGAATCGTCTTCAAAATGATGGTCCAGTCCAGGCTCAGCGACCAGTTGTCAATGTAAGAAATATCGGTCCGCATCCACGAATTGAAGTCGAGACGATCTCGCCCCATGACTGCCCACAGGCAAGTGAGACCAGGCCGCATACGTAAACGGCGCTTCTGCCAGCGCTCATAACGCTCGACCTCTTCGGGCAGCGGCGGCCGCGGTCCTACCAGCGACATGTTTCCACATAGGACATTCCAGAACTGTGGCCATTCGTCGATGGAATGGCGCCGCAGCAATCGCCCGATCGAAGTTACGCGCGGATCGCGCCGCAGCTTAAAAGCAATCTGCCGTTCATTCAGATGCTCCAGCTCCGGCTTCAGTTGATCCGCGTTCTCGACCATCGATCGGAATTTGTACATGGTGAAACGCCGTCCGTTCAACCCGCATCGCTTCTGCCTGTAAATAATCGGACCTGGTGAAGTCAGCTTGATCAGGATTGTGATCGCAAGCATAATCGGCGCCAGCACGATCAATGCTGCGGCGGAGACTACGACATCGATCGCTCGCTTCATCAGCAGTCTCACTTCGTCGGCCGGCCCCGCTGAGAACGTCAGAAGCGGCGCCTGCCCGAGCCGGTCGAGCGTGATCTCGCTGTTCACGTGCGGGAAGAAGTCGATGGCAACGCGCGTGCGTACGCCTTCTTCATCGCACTGCAGAAACACCGGTTCCAGCGAGGACAGCGTGTCGCTGGCGACGTCAAAGATAATTTCATCGACTACATGCTGGGCAAGCAGGGCCGAAATCTGGCGAGCGGCATACTCGGGACGAACCTTAGCCGAGATTTGAATGCGAAACGGTGACCCGAGCGCAAGCTGA
>JAFARV010000165.1 GCA_019245255.1 Acidobacteriaceae bacterium
CCGGCAGAATCGCACTACAACCTGGCCAAAGCTTTAACGGCTGCCCACATGACGAAGGTGGCAAAAGATCAGGTGCTGATAGCCCTCGAGGCTGCACCTGATTACAAGCCTGCGCAACGACTGCTTTTGCAACTGGGCCAATAAATATGTCAACACTCACCACGCCAACAAGTGCCGATACAGCAGAGTTGAGAAATCGTGTCCGCCGTTTTCAAGACACGCAGGCCGCGATCAAACGCGAAGTTCACAAGGTTATTGTCGGCCAGGAAGAGGTGATCGAACATATTTTAATCGCGCTGTGTGTCGGCGGGCATTGCCTTCTCACAGGTCTGCCGGGAACTGCCAAAACGTTGCTCGTTCGCACGATCGCACGCACGCTCGGACTGAAGTTTAATCGCATTCAATTCACGCCGGACCTGATGCCGTCTGACATCACGGGAACGGACATTATCGAAGAAGATCCGGCGACCGGACATCGCGTCTGGACGTTTGTGTCTGGCCCGATCTTTTCGAATGTTTTGCTCGCAGACGAGATCAATCGCACGCCTCCCACAACACAATCGGCGCTGCTCGCAGCCCTGCAGGAGCTGTCGTGCACCGTGCGTGGCAATCACTATCGCATTCAGCCGCCGTTCTTTGTTTTAGCGACGCAAAACCCGATCGAGCTGGAAGGGACATATCCTCTTCCGGAAGCGCAGCTTGACCGTTTTCTCTTCAATACAGTGCTGGACTATTTGTCTGGTGAGGACGAGCTGAAAGTGGTCGACCTGACGACTACAACACTCGCGAACGTGGCAGAGACAGTGACGAATGCGGCGGAGATTCTCCAATTTCAGGAACTGGTGCGTATGACGCCGGTTGCCGAATCTGTCGCACGGTATGCGGTTGAGCTAGTGCGCGCGACACGGCCTAACGGCAACGGCGAGAGCCCGGACTTCATCAAGAAGTATGTCAACTTCGGCGCGAGTGTTCGTGCGACGCAGTTTCTGATTCTCGGCGGAAAGGCACGGGCGCTCATGCACGGACGTTTTCATGTCACGTATGAGGACGTTCGGGCGCTGGCGGCTCCGATCCTGCGCCATCGCGTGCTGCTGAACTTTCATGCCGAATCGGACCGCCTGACTTCCGATAACATTCTGCACCGGCTGCTCGAATGGAAGGCCGCGCCTCGCGCTTAAATGGTGACCGGAACGCAAACTCGATTTCTCGATCCGGCAGTGCTGGCGGAAGTGTCCAGTCTGGACCTGATCGCGAAAACGGTTGTCGACGGATTTGTCGCCGGACTGCACCGCTCACCGGATTTTGGCTTCAGTCAGGAGTTTGCAGAATACCGGGCCTACACTCCAGGGGACGATCTGCGGCATGTCGATTGGAACGTGTTTGCACGCACGGAAAAGGCGTTTCTGAAGCGCTATCGCGGTGAGACCAACACCGAAATCACGGTTTTGCTGGATGCAAGCGCCAGCATGACCTTCACGTCCGGGCGCGTCAGTAAATTCGAGTACTCACGCTTTCTTGCGGCGGCGCTCGTCTATCTTGCGCATCTGCAGCGTGACAGCACGGGTCTGATCGTTTTTCACGACGAAGTGGCGAATTTCGTTCGTCCGTCCGGACGCCAAGGACAACTCATGCGGCTGTTACACGCAATAGGTCAGGCGAGCACCGGGAAACGTACCGATTATCGCCGTCCGTTTTTCGAGCTGCAGCAATTTCTGAAACGCCGCGGTGTAACGGTTCTGATATCGGATTTCCTGGCGCCGGTTGCAACCGTGATAGAAACCGTCGAGCCACTCCGATATCGCGGAAATGAATTGATTCTGTTTCATGTTCTCGACCGGCGGGAGTTGGAACCGAGGCTTGGCGCGCCGGCTGTTTTGGTCGACATGGAAACGGACGAAGACATCGAAGTTTCCCCCGAGTACGTACGCACTGAGTACCCGGCAAAAATTGCCGAACACATTGATGTGCTGCGAAGCAAGGCGCAAGGCGCGGGCATTGACTACTTCCTGCTTACGACAGACAGACCGCTTGATGCGGGCCTGCGGGAATACCTGACCGTACGGCAGCGGAGGCTGTAGTGGGTTTCCTTTCGCCATGGTTCTTCGCAGGATTGGCTGCTTTGGCGCTGCCGCTATGGCTGCACCTGCTGCGGCAGTTCAAACGCACACCTCAGCCGTTCAGCTCAATCATGTTCTTCGAGCGGCGCGTGCAGAGTTCGACTCGCCATCGCCGGTTGCGATATCTGGCGCTACTTGCGGCGCGTCTGGCGCTGCTCGCCTTGCTCGCATTGGCATTCGCCAACCCATTTGTGAACCGTCGTGCGGCCGTGTTGAAGCGCAAATCTTTGAGCGTGATTGCAATCGACCGATCGTTCAGCATGCGCTACGGTAACCGCATGCAGCAGGCGAAGACGCTCGCTCACCTGTCGATCGCTGCGCTACCGGCTGGATCGCGAGCCGAAGTAGTGGCGGTGGATTCGCATGTGGAACCGCAAACGGCGCTCGAAACAGATAAGAGCATGTTGAATGCAGCTGTGGACGGGATATCCGCGGGCGACGACGCAAGCTCGTATGGTGAATTCAGCCGAACTTTGCGGGTAACGGAGCAGACGAGCGGTATGCACATCGACGCGCATTTCTTTACCGATGCCCAGCAGAGCTCGATGCCGGCGGCGTTCGCGGATTTGCAAGTCGGACCGGACACAACGCTCAACGTGCAGTCTGTCGGTCACGGAGGTTCGCCGAACTGGGCAGTGGTCTCTGTAAATGCTCCTCCGCACGTGTACGATCCCGCACAGACCCGCGTTTCGGCGACCATCGCCGGTTGGAACACCAGGCCCGCTCAGCGCAAGGTCTCGCTGGTGCTGGACGGAAAGACAGTCGCAACCAAGGAGGTGTCCATTCCCGATTGCGGCAGCACGAGCGTAGAGTTCACATCGCTTGACATTCCGTATGGCGTTCACCGGGCGGAGGTCCGCATTGAGCCGCATGATGACCTGCCTCAGGACGACAGCTTCGGCTTTTCAATGGAGCGATCAGATCCTCGCAGAGTCCTGTTTCTCTATGCCCGTGGACGAGTAAACCAGGCTTTCTACTACAAAGCAGCTCTGGAATCATCGAATACGTCAGGACTGATTGTGGAAGCCCGGCCGATTGAGGGCGCTTTGCAGGAAGATTTGTCTCGTTATGTGTTCGTCGTGCTAAACGATCCGGGGGCCGTTGACGGAGCGCTGGATAGCCATATTTGCGGCTACATTTCTAAAGGCGGCGCGGCATTCATTGCTGCCGGAGCGGAGACGACTCGCAGCGGCATCATTCCCATGGCACATAACGAAGTTGCGGCAACGGACCGTGCGGTGCAAGGCGCAGGTT
>JAFARV010000170.1 GCA_019245255.1 Acidobacteriaceae bacterium
CCGCGAGCGTGAGCGAGCACAACAGAACCGAATCCGCGGCAGCTAATCGCTAATAGCTAATAGCTAATAGCCTGAGGCGGCCAAACGGCACGAAATCAATGTGTTCGCGTGATATTCTGGAGCTTACGGGCGCTGTGTGGAGCCCGCTGCTCTCCCTCCGGTCTCTGTGAGCCAAAACTCGACTACCGAAGATACGCGTGCGGTCGCCGCTCTAATTGATCACACTCTTCTTAAGCCCGAAGCCACCTCTACCGATGTCGCAATGGTCTGCGGCGAAGCGCGCGAGTGGGGTTTCGCTTCCGTATGCGTGAATCCTTATTGGGTAAAACTTGCGGCTGAGCTGCTTGCCGGGTCGGGGCCTCGCGTTTGCACCGTCATTGGTTTTCCGCTGGGCGCCAATCTCACGGCTGCGAAGCTCGCGGAAGCTGAAAGTGCCATTGCACAAGGCGCACACGAATTGGATATGGTTCAGAACATCGGTGCGCTGCTCTCGGGCGATCAGGATTTCGTGCGCGAAGAGATCCGCCGGCTCGCCGCGCTTGCTCATCAGCATGGCGCGATTCTCAAGGTGATCCTCGAAACCTGTCTGCTTTCCGATGAACAAAAAGTCACGGCAGCGTCCCTCGCCTTGGACGCAGCCGCCGATTTTGTCAAAACTTCGACTGGCTTTTCAAAGGCTGGCGCGACGGTTCACGACGTGAAGCTGATGCGCAGAACCGTGGACCACAAGCTCGGAGTCAAAGCCTCAGGCGGTGTGCGAACACTCGAGGCTCTGCGTCATATGGTTCGCGCCGGCGCGTCCCGAATCGGAACCAGCTCTGGGGTGAGCATCATGCATGAATTGACAGCTACCCAAAGCATGCACAGTCCCGGTCAAAGTGAACCACCGCCACAGGCATCCTATTAATGGGTACTACGCCGAAGACGCAGGTCCGCTTCAAAGAGCGTGCCGAACTGCTCGACTTCCTTTTGGAAGTAAGTAGTGTCACGTCTGAGACCCTCGATCTCGATAAGCTGCTGTCCAATGTTGCTGACATCGTTAAGGACGTTGTCCCGCACGAGCTGTTTGCGATTCTGCTCTACAACGAGAAGAGCCGCGGTCTCCGGATGCGCTATTCCATCGGCCACCGTGATGAGGTTGCGAAGAATCTTCATATCGCGATGGGCGAGGGGATCACTGGTTCGGCCGCCGCATCGCGACAGCCCATCCTCGTACGTGACGTGCGTACCGACCCGAGATATCTGAACGCCCTCGACGCCGTGCGCGCCGAGCTGGCCGTTCCGATGTTGATCCGCGGCAAGCTGGTTGGCATCATTGATGTGCAGTCCACGCGCTTGAACGCTTTCACCGAGCAGGACCGTGCCCTGCTCGCGTTGATCGCAAGCCGCGTCGCCGTAGCCATCGATAATGCGCGCCTCTACCGTCGCGTAGAGCGGCAGAATCGCACTCTCCGCGTGTTGGCCCACCTGTCACAGGAGTTCAGTTCGATTCTCGATATCGACGAGCTCTTGACGAAAGTTGGCGTGACCATCCGCGCTCTGATTAACTTCGATGCCTTCAGCATCTTCCTCGTTCAGGAAGACAGAAAGGTTCTCGAATGCCGCTTCAGTCAGAGATATGACGAAACCAGCATCACTCAGAACGTCCAGTTTGGGAAGGGACTTATTGGAGCAGCGGCGGAATCCAGACAAATCGTGCGAGTGGGCGACGTCACGAAAGATCCCCGTTACATCGCCACGCGCAGCGACATCCGGTCGGAGATTGCCGTCCCGCTCATCCTGCACGATCGCGTCATCGGCGTCATGAACCTCGAAAGCGAAAAGTACAGCTTCTTCACCGAGGATCACGCCAGAGCTCTCAGCCTGCTCGCTCCACAAATCGCAACCTCGGTTGAGAACGCACGCCTGTACGAAGAGCTCGCTCGCCGTGAGCAGCGCATGGAGCAGGATCTGAAGGCTGCATACAAACTGCAATCGATCCTTCTTCCTCGCACCGTTTCCGATGTCCCGGGCCTCGAGGTTGCGGTCCGCAGCCGCCCCGCGCGCGAGATCAGCGGCGATCTCTACGACTTCTTTGAGCAGAGCGGGGAATACACGCTCATCGCGTTTGGAGATGTAAGCGGCAAAGGCGCCGCCGCGGCTTTGTACGGCGCGCTTATATCGGGCCTGCTTCGGACCAGCGCGCCTCGGCGTAAGAGTCCCTCGCAGCTGATGAAGCTGCTTAACGAAGCGCTGCTCGAACGAAAAGTGGATGCACAGTACGCAACGCTGTCGCTCGTCTTGTGGAATGCCGACCGGCGCGTGTTCACGATCGCGGCCGCCGGAACACTCCCTCCGCTGATCTGCCGCAAAGGCGAGATCGTCGAGGTTACCGTCAGCGGTGTTCCAATCGGTCTCTTGGATGATCAGCTCTACGATCAGGTGCAGTTTCAGGCCGAACCGAGTGATCTCGTTTTGTTTTACTCGGATGGGGTTGAGGATCAATTAGCAGACGACAATCTCGACTACGGTCGCGACCGCCTGGAGAAGGTTGTCCTCGCACACTCCAAGGAAACACCGCAGAAAATCGCCAGCGCGATCTTCAACGACATCGACGCGTTTCGCAACGCCACGCCCCTGACCGACGATCAGAGCGTGGTCGCACTCCGTGTACTCTAATCCATTCATGGCAGCGGAATTCAGTTATCACGGCGACGCTCTTTTTTGCGAGCACGTTCCACTCGACCAGATTGCTAACGAATACGGCACGCCCGCTTACGTCTACTCGAAGGCTGCCATTCGGTCCCGCTTCCATCAGTATGAGGATGCTCTCGCGGGTCTGCCCCACCGGGTCTGTTATGCGGTAAAAGCCAATTCGAACCTTGCAGTGCTGGCGACCCTTGCAGCCGAAGGCGCGGGCTTCGACATTGTGTCCGGCGGCGAGCTCTATCGCGTACTCGCAGCCGGCGGTGATCCCTCCTCAGTCGTCTTTTCCGGGGTCGGAAAAACCGCCGCCGAGATCCGCTACGCCCTCGAACAGAATATTCATAGCTTCAATTGCGAATCGGAAACCGAAATCGAGCTGATATCCACAATCGCTGCATCGTCCGGGCAAACAGCTTGCATCGCCATTCGCGTCAATCCGGACGTTGATGCGGTCACTCATCCCTATATCTCAACCGGCCTTCGCGAACACAAATTTGGAATCGACATCGCGCGTGCGGAAGAGATCTATGCCCGGGTCGCGCGCCTGCCCGGCATCGAAGTCAATGGCGTCAGTTGCCACATCGGTTCGCAACTCCTTTCAGTCGAGCCTCTCCTCGAAGCAGCCGACAAGGTCCTCGCCTTAGTTCAGCGTCTGCGCGGCGCTGGGCTGACTATTCGTGACCTCGACCTCGGTGGCGGCTTGGGTGTACCCTACCGGTCTGAGGAACGGCGCGTTCCTGTTGACACATTTATCCAGCGGCTGCGTGGAAAACTGCAAGACTCGAATCTGACGCTCATGCTCGAGCCCGGTAGATCCATCGTGGCCGAAGCCGGAGTCCTCCTGAGTCGAGTCCTTCTCGTCAAAACGAACGACGACAAGACCTTTGTGATCGTTGACGCTGCCATGAATGATCTGATCCGTCCGGCACTGTATCAGGCACATCACGAAATCCTCCCGGCGCGCCGTGTCAAAGGGCCAGTGCAGCCTGTCAAGGCGGATGTCGTCGGCCCGGTTTGCGAATCAGGCGATTTCTTTGCGCGTGGTCGAGACCTTCCTCCGCTCGCGCCCGGCGATCTCGTCGCCATCAAAACGGCCGGCGCATATGGTTTCGTTCTCGCTTCGAATTACAACTCGAGGCCGAGGCCATGTGAACTTTTGGTTGACGGCGCGCGTATCCATGTTGCCAGGCGGCGCGAGACGTTCCCGGATCTGATTCGTGGAGAATCTTCGGCTACAGGTGCCGCGTCCGGCATCAAGCAAACTGAATGCGAACATGACCAATCACCCTGCGATATCTGTACAGGATCTTCATAAGTCGTATGGTGATTTCGAAGCGGTTCGTGGCATAGATCTCGAAATCGGAACCGGTGAGGTGTTTGGGCTGCTCGGCCCAAATGGAGCGGGTAAAACCACTACCATCGAAATTCTCGAAGGCCTGCGCCCGCGCACCAGCGGCAAAGTTTCGGTTCTGGGCCTCGATCCCGCCGAGCAGTCGCGCCAGATCAAGGAGCGCATCGGGGTGTGCTTGCAGGCTACGAATCTTCCCGACAAGATGAAGGTGCATGAGGCATTAGACCTGTTCGATGCTTTCTATACGCATCACACTGATCGCGATCAGATCCTGAAACGTCTTCAGCTTTGGGACAAACGCGAAGCTTTCTATAAATCTCTCTCTGGTGGCCAGAAGCAGCGTGTCGCGCTCGCACTCGCATTGCTGAACGATCCCGCGCTCCTGTTTCTTGACGAACCGACAACCGGTCTCGATCCGCAGGTACGCCTCGAAATTCACAGCATCATTCACGAATTGAAAGCCGGGCACCGCTCTATCCTTATTACTACTCATTACATCGAAGAGGCGGAGAAGCTCTGCGATCGCGTCGCCATTATCGACGGCGGCAAAATCATCGAGCAAGGGACTCCCCGGGAAATCCAGCAACGCGTCCTCGGACACGCTCTCGTGGAAGTGACGACTGCGGAACCGCTCGCCGTCGATCACATGCCCAACGGCCTGCGCAGCGAAAAATACACCCTCCGCGACGATGGACGAACCATCTCGATGCAGACGGATTCTGCGGCCGCGACGATCGTCGAATTGGTGAAGTGGATTGAACAGGAGCAGATTCGGCTCGTCGACATCCACATGAAGCGGCCCACGCTCGAAGACGTGTTTATTGAACTTACGGGAAAGAAGCTGCGCGAGTGATGCGACCTTACCTTGCCCAAATCAAGAGCAACCTGCGGCTGATGGCACGTGATCGCGCCGTTCTGTTCTTCAATTACATGTTTCCGCTGGTATTCTTTTTTGTTTTCGCGCAGGCCTATGAAGCCGGCAAGAATCCAGGCGCAATGGTCCAGGTAATCGCCGCCGTCATCATCATCGGCGTGCTCGGAAATGGACTGTTCGGAGCCGGCATGCGCACGGTTCAAGATCGCGAAACCAATGTGTTGCGCCGCTTCAAGGTGGCGCCTATCTCACCCCTCCCGGTTATCGTCGCCTCGCTCGTCTCGGGACTCGTCAACTTCCTTCCCACTGTTTTTCTGTTCTTCTTCTTCGGCGCGGTGCTCTACCGCATGCCTCTTCCGTCAAACTGGTTTTCGATGCTGTTGTTCATCTGCATCGGCGTCGTCGCGTTTCGCGCCATCGGCATGATCGTCGCCGCAGTAGTGAACTCAATGCAGGAAGCGCAGATCATCATACAACTGCTCTATTTACCCATGCTCTTTCTCAGTGGAGCGACGTTTCCGCTCACCTTTATGCCGATTTGGCTCCAGAGCATTGCACATTTCCTGCCCGCCACTTATCTGTTTCAAGG
>JAFARV010000214.1 GCA_019245255.1 Acidobacteriaceae bacterium
TCCACTGGCTTGCTCTGCAATTGCTCCGGCGACATGTACTGAACCGTGCCGAGAATCGACCCCGCGACGGTGAGTCCCGTCATCGCAGTAGCATCGCTCCCTAACGGCGTGGCCTGCTTGGCGAGACCGAAGTCCAGGAGTTTCACGCCTTGCTTCGAAAACAGTATGTTGGCTGGCTTTAAATCGCGATGCACGACACCGTCGCGGTGAGCCGCGTCCAGCGCGTCCAGAATCTCGCCTGCGTACTCAACCGCTTTGGCAACGGGAAGCGGTCCCTTCAGCGGCTTCCCTTCGACGAACTCCATCACCAGATAATTCGGACCGATGTCGTGAAGCTGGCAGATATGCGGGTGATTCATCGCCGCCACCGCGCGGGCCTCGCGCTCGAATCGTTCGCCAAATCCCTGTTTCGAAATCTTCAGCGCGACGGTGCGGTGGAGGCGCGTGTCGTGCGCCCGGTAGACGCGGCCCATTCCTCCGGCCCCGATGAGATTCTCTATCCGGTACGGTCCCAACTCGGTGTCCGGCGCGAGCGGGGCGCCGTCGTCGAGCAGTTCGGCGGCAATGTCTATGGCCGGCTGATCGAGCAAGGCATGGGCGCCATCCGTCGCAAGCAGCGATTCCACTTCCCGCCGCAAGGACGAGTCGCTGCCGCAGGCTACGGCAACGAAAGCGGCCCGCGATTCCGGCCGGTGCTCGAGCGCCTCGTGGTAGACCTCCTCGACGCGCATCCATTCTTCCTGGCTCAGTCTGGTCTTTTGCATACCCACCCTCCGGCCGTTCTAAAGAGCTTACGCCTAAAGCGACGACTGCGCACGAGGTCGCCGCCGTCGCTTCACTTTCCAAAAAAAGCTCTCTAATCAGGTAAGCGGAAAAGGCGGTGAACCACTACAATGTTCTGAGAAAAGTTTTTTGTGGCGCCCAGGACGCGAAGGACGGCGTCACGAGCAACTACTGCATAGGACGGAGCGTCCCTTGTTAGCTACGGCGCGGATCGTGCGAGATGGAGTATTGCTGTCTGTTGTGGCTTCGACTTGCTTGCTTCTCTTGCTGCGGTTCAACCCCCGCATATTCTTAGCCCATTATCCTAGGCAGATCCGAGAGATCGTCCCGCCCAAATCGAAGAAGGAGCGGCGGATGTCTATCTTGCTCGGACTGCTTATCGGAGTTCCTTTTGCTTGGGCATTGCTTTGGCGAACCGCGACTCTGGGAAGCCACTCCTTCTGGGAGCTCTTCGCCTACCCCTTCGGCGTGCTTTTCATCTTCAACCTTGTTGATTTGCTCATCCTTGATTGGCTCATCGTGTGCTGGGTCAAGCCACGCTGGGTGATCCTCCCCGGTACGGAGCATATCGCGATTCCGAATCCCTACATCCATCACTTCAAGGAGTTCTTGATGGGAACAGTCGCTTTAGGGATTGTGGGTCTTGGCATCGCTGCGCTTCTAAGTATTCTGCTCTAGCCTCGAGGCTCAAGTGCTGCAGACGATCAGATTGCGGCCCACCTGATCAATCACACCATCCGAAAAATGCGAAAAGAGGTCGGTCGGCTGAGGTGGCCGCCGCTCCGGCTCGTTCTACTCGCGGTCCCACACCACCGTGGTTTGGAACGGGCGCTGCTGTGCATCGATACCGCGGACCGTTGCCGTCAACGTTGCCCCGTCCGCGGATACTACATAGCTGCCTTCTCCGAGCACACTATCGCCATTACGCGCTGACACCTGGATCGTGTTCGCGTCCGGGCGAGTCGACACGGTTGTTACACCAGGCGCGCCGGGCACCGGATATTCCTCGCCATCCAACATGAAGCGTTGGGGCTGCTCCTCGATGTGTTTACCGTCAGAAGTGCCCTCTGCCCGCATCAGGTAACCCTCGGCTTCGCGTTCGAAGCGCATAGTAGCCTCCGAAGGCTGGTGATTCGGATCAAACTTCGATTTCCGGGCATTCATTTTCCACGTTCCGCTGAAGAGATCGGTTTGGTTCGGCATACTTGCCTCCTGAGTGCTCAGCATACACTCGGAGCCGGGCGGAGTCTTGAAGGATTGCTTAAATTTCGCTTAAAGCGCGGCCGGCAATTGCCTGGACGTCACCACTCTGAGAACGATAAAATCGCGAAATCGCGGCGCGCATGCCCATAACTCCACAGTGTTCCATCGCGCACTACCGCATCACCGCCAAGCTCGGTGAGGGCGGGATGGGCGAGGTATGGCGCGCTACCGATACCAAGCTCGCTCGCGATGTCGCGATCAAGATCCTGCCCGACGCATTCGCACGCGATCCCGATCGCCTGGCGCGCTTTAGCCGCGAGGCGCAGGTA
>JAFARV010000312.1 GCA_019245255.1 Acidobacteriaceae bacterium
GTTCAGTACGAAATTCTGATCGTAGCCGTTCGCGCGCTGCAGTTGCTCGTTCTTGTTGCGGATGCGCGCACCGACGGCGGTCAGCTTGCGAAAATCGAACGGCGTGCCCGCGACAGCATCGATGGCGCCCGTCGGTATCAGATCCGCCTTCACGGGCGTGTACTTATCCGCATCGATCATCAGCTTGTCATCGAGAACTGTTCCGCTACCGGGCCCGGACAAATTGAAATACGAATGGTTCGTTAGATTCACCACTGTATCCTTGTCCGTGGTCGCGCTGTAGTCTATGCGAAGCTCGTTCTTGTCCGTCACCGTGAACTTGACTGTGACATTCAGATTCCCTGGAAAGCCCTGATCGCCGTCGGCACTTAAATGATTGAGTGTCAGGCTGGTTTGGTCCGCTGGCCCGACATCCCAAACCACCTTGTCGAAACCGATGTTCCCGCCGTGCAGCATATTTACGCCGTTCTCGTTCTTTGGAATGTGGTATGTTTTGCCGTCCAGTGTGAACGTTCCGGCAGCGATGCGATTGGCGTAGCGGCCGATGGTTGCTCCGAAATACGACGTGTTTGTCTTTGCTGTGTACCCGGCCAGATCGGTGAAGCCGAGCACCACATCACCCATCTTCTTATTCTTGTCCGGCACGACAATCGATGTAACAGTGCCGCCGTAGTTGGTAATCTTCACTTCCATTCCGGAAGCATTTTTTAACGTGTACAGGTAGACGTCTTTGCCGTCGTGCTTGCCCCAGGAGGCTCGATTCTGCGCCTGGCAGAATTGGGCGCAACTCAGCAAACCGGCAATCGATAAAAGTTGGCAGGCAATACGATTCATGGCTGCTATTAAAGCAAGCTCGCGCAAAACGGTCGCGGTGTCAAGCGCTCCGCCCGAAGATTTGACGACTTCCCTCGCGGTTTGGTGGTGCGCATCCGCGCCCTTTGCGCTATGAAATACTCCCGCGCAAATTACTTCATTGCGAATCGATGGTGAAAGGCCTCGATACTGACCTCCGGATGCGAGCGCGACCCGGCGAGCGCCAGAGGTACCTCAAACCCTGCGCCATCTTTCTCGAAGAATCGATCAAATGGTTTCAGAAGCCAGCGCTTGATCCCTGACTGCGTGTCCGCCAGCGTGGCATGCATACGGAAGAGGCCCTGCATATGGACCTGCTGCGAACGGAGGTTGTAGTCTCCGGCAAGCTTGATCTGCGCACCCGGGACCTGAAACGACAAATGCGAGAAGTGCGCGATCCCGTCGTCGAGCATAAATCTGCCCACGAAATCGGATGCCACCGTGTGCGGCGGCTCCTCTGCTTCCTGTTTTTTTGTGATCCCAAGCGCTCTGTCGCTCAATGTCTCGAGTTTCTGCTCCACTCTTGGGCTTCTAAACACAGCGGAGAAGATCTTGAACTGACCATTGAGCTTTAATTTGTCGAGCACATCGCTATTGCCGGGCGGGATCACGATCTTGCTTCTGAAATCGACATTGCCTTTAAGGATCGGCTTCTGGTCTCCGAGCACCAGTTGCAGGATGTCTTCCATGCGCGCCCCGCGCGTCACCGCGTCCAGCACGACTGTCTTGCCCGCATCGGCATGTTCCTTTACAACACCGCCCTGGCACACGAAATTAGTTTCAAGAAAGTGCGCGTTCACAGGATCGAGAACGGTATCGCCGTTTGTGCCGTCCACAATCGCATGAAACTCGGTGACAAGATGCACCGGAGCTCCTCCGCGTTTGAGCGCAAAGTTTGGAACGTCGGTTGTTCCATCGATACCTATGTTTTCGAGAGAGCCGTGATAGGAGCCGCTGGATGCCAGGATGCCGCTGATTCCTTTGAAAGCGCTGAGATCGGCATGCGAGAAAGCGTATCTGCCTACGACCACAGAGTCCCGTGGGTCCTCTTTCTGCCACGGACCGAAGTTGCCGTCGGTATCGATCAAGCCCGGTGGCTTGGGATTTTGAAGGACCGCGCGAAACTGCAGCGGCTGCCCGGGGCCGACGGAATGCATCGTGAGCTTCTCGATATCGAACCGCAGCGGATCCTTGCCGGCCGATTTCGGTTCGATCTGCAGGACGGCTCCATCTGCGATCAGCGTCTCGATTTTGATACGAAGCGCCGTTTTATCTTCTTGAGCCGGATGAGACCCTTGCGATCCGGCGCTGAACAGGGATCCGCCATGCCGGGGCACATCAATCTGCAAGCCGTGCAACTTAAGCGTTTTCACGATGTCGCGCTCCAGTAAGAGGTCTCTAATGGAAGCATCGGCGCTGAAGTGAACGATTGATATTAGAGGCTTGGGGTCGCTCCATCCACGGTGCCGGATTACGAGCTCACCACCGTCGACCGTCGGTACCGGGAGAAGCCTCAAGCTTAAAGACGCAAGCTGCACGTCAGCATCGAAACGATCTGACAATGCCTTGACCACACGCGTTTTCGCCCGCGGCACCAAAGCTCGAACATACACATCCGCCGCAACGACGGCAGCAACAACGAGAACGAGAGCTGTTGCAAGACCGTAAAGAAGTATCTTGCGCGCGCGAGGGGTCAATACGTTGAAGACACCGGCAAACCTACTTACGTTTCAGTACTCAATGTACTTGCAGTAAGTTGAACGTATGCGCCTCTTCTGCCTTCTGCTACTGGCCATCGCCGTATCGGCGCAAGAAGCTGCCAATAACACTCCACTCCACACCGTTCGCGCATCCGGCGAAGCTGTCGTATTTGCGCGGCCCGATAGGGCGGAAGTCAATCTTGCAGTATCTGATCAGGCGCCCACCGCGCAGGCTGCTGCAGCCGCGAACGCGAAGAGTACCCAGCAGGTACTCGATGCCATGAAGCCGCTTGTGTACTCAAGTGGCCAAGTCAGAACTGCGGGTTACACGCTGAATCCTGATTACGAATATCCGCAGGGAGGCGGTACTCCCAAGCTCATCGGTTACCGCGCCACGAATTCGATCCTGGTCACGATAGACGATCTGAACAACGTCGGCAAAGTGATCGACACCGCAGTCCAGTCCGGCGCCACAAATGTCAACGGCGTTTCTTTTACGGTGCGCTCGGATGACACATACCGCGCTCAGGCACTTGCAGAAGCGGCACAGAAAGCGCGGGCGAGCGCTGAAGCCATCGCAGATGCGCTCAATGTTCACGTTATCGGCTTGCTCGATGCGCAAAGCACGACTGCATCCCCTCCGCGTCCGCTCCTTATGGCGAAGACGCAAGCTCTCGCTGCGGAGCCGGCCACCCCGATAAACCCCGGCGCCATTGAAGTGCACGCTTCCGTCACCGTCACTCTACAGGTTGAGGCCGCCCCCAGCCAGGCAAATGTCTCACCGTAGGATTATCTTGCCGAGGCCTGCGTTATTTGCCGTATCGAAAATACGAAATACCAGCAGATGCTCGCCAGGCCGCAATTTATCCAGGTGCAGATGAAACTGCTCGTGCGGTGAGTCAGTGACGCCGTCGATGGCTTCGATCGGCTGCCAGGACCCGGCATCGAGCGAATACTCGCAGACCCGCAAAGGACTGGTTTTGTCATCGCCAGTGACGTCGATATCCAAGGATGTGCCTTCTCTATGCGGCGTCCCAATGACTACTGCCGGGGGTGTATTGTCAATCACTACCGGCGTGCTTATCAGTTCGGCTTCGCGCGCAAACTCAGGAGCATTCGAAGGAGCATCGGTCGCTACTACTCGAAAGTAATAGCGTCCGTCGGCAAAGACATCGGGATCGAGCAGCAGCGTGCTCTCGAACATCCGGCTGCGCACCAACTGCCAGTCCTTCTCTTCTTCTGCGCGAAAATACACCGAGTACGCTAGTTTGTCGCCGTCGGGATCATCGGCCTGCCATGATATCTGCGTCTGTGTCGACTGCAATCGCGAAACATTCTGGCTCGAAGATGTCCCGGAACTCGCCGCAGGCGCTTCTCCCGTATCTGTCACTGTAATTGAATATGCCGTTGAGGACGCCGCGGCCGCGCTCGACGATTTTGCCGCATTCGTATTTACGATTGACGTGACGGTAATGCTGTGAACAGCGGGCGGTGTGTTCTGCGGCAAGTAGGGAACCGCCACGCTGTCGATGGCCGCATTCGCTCCGGCCGGCCATTCGGCACGCCATTGGATGAATCGGGCGGGAGGACTCTTGATGAGGGCAGAGTCGGGTTCGCTCAACGGAGCAGACCAGCTACTCCAGGTTCCATCGGGACGCGCGGAGTATCCGGTCC
>JAFARV010000343.1 GCA_019245255.1 Acidobacteriaceae bacterium
GGGGCTGCTGTCCGCGCGTTTCGCCTGGGGATTTACGTTCGTGAGCAGCCTGGTATTTTTGGTTGCAGCGCGGCAGCTCGGACCGCTTTGTTTCATGTTGGCGCCGGTTGCACTCGCCATTCTTTTCTTTTATTCCTTCACGAAAAGGTTCACGTTGTTTTCCCATCTGGTTTTAGGATTTTGCCTCGGCATCGCGCCGGCTGCCGCCTGGATCGCAATACGAGGCATATTAGATTCCAGAATCTTGTGGCTGACTGCAGCGGTAATGTTCTGGACTGGCGGCTTCGACATTATCTACGCGTGCCAGGATTATGAATTCGATTGCAATGAAGGGCTGTGCAGCATTCCACAACGTTACGGCATCGGCAACGCACTTTTAATTGCGCGGTTCCTCCACATCGCGATGATCGTCTGCCTGGCCGCGCTCATCGTCGAATTTCATTTGGGGGTGCTGGCATGGACCGGTGTTGCCGCCGTGATAACACTGCTGATGTATGAGCACGGCTTAGTGAAGGCCAATGACCTGTCGCGAGTGAATGCCGCCTTTTTCACCGTGAACGGGTACGTTAGCGTTCTGTTCTTTGCATTCTGGGCGGCGGATATTCTGTTCCACGGCACTCGTCCGAATCATACATGAAATCCGAACTTCCTTGCATCGAAGACTCACGCCTGCGGCGCATATTTGAAAAGGTCAAGGGAGGCGAGCGGCTTAGCTATGACGACGGCGTGACGATGTACCGCAGCCGCGACATTCTGGCACTCGGATATATGGCGAACATGGTCCGCGAGCGGCTCCACGGGGATATGACGTACTTCAATGTGAACCGGCACATCAATCCCACCGATGTCTGCGTTGCGAGCTGCCGTTTGTGCGCGTTCGGAAAACGGGCGAAAGATCCGCACAGCTACACGATGTCCATGGAACAGGTGTGGGACGTCGCAGGCAAAGGTTATGCGGAGGCAGTCACCGAGTTCCACATTGTGGGCGGGCTGCATCCTGAGTTAACGCTGGACTGGTTCTGCGACATGATTGCCGGCTTGAAAGAGCGGTATCCGGCAGTGCATCTGAAGGCCTTTACTATGGTGGAAGTCGCGTATCTGGCGAAACGCGCCAGCTTGTCTCTTCGCGAAACGCTGCTTCGCCTGAAGTCGGCAGGTGTGGATTCAATGCCCGGAGGCGGAGCCGAGATTTTCTCCGAACGCGTGCGACGCATCATCTGCGATCACAAGATCGATGGGGACGAGTGGCTGGAGGCGGCTCGAATTGCCCATGAAATCGGGCTGAAGAGCAACTGCACCATGCTGTACGGTCATCTGGAAACACCTGAGGATCTTTCGGATCACCTGGCACGTTTGCGCGACGTCCAGGATGAAACGCAAGGGTTTGTCACCTTTATTCCACTCGCATTTCACCCTGCAAACACAGCTCTGAGCCACTTGCCTTCGACAAGCGGGTTGAACGATTTGAAACAAATCGCGATTGCACGGCTGATGCTGGACAACATTCCCCATATCAAGGCGTATTGGATCATGATGACTCCCGCGATTGCGCAGATTGCGCAGCGTTTTGGAGCAAATGATATCGATGGTACGGTCGTCGAAGAGAAGATTTATCACGACGCAGGGGCCACTACAGTACAGCATTTGAGACGACGTGACCTATTGCATCTGATTCGGATCGCCGGCCGAGAGCCTGTGGAACGCGATACCGCGTACCATCCGGTGCAGCGAACTGAATCCACTTTTACTGTGGTTGTGTAGAGTGCGAGGCAGCTGAAAAAAGCCCGGACGCACCCGAGCGCTGCTTCGAGGCTGGTTGTATATCTTCGCCAGTTTCCATGATCTTAGCGCCTTCAGCGCGCATTGCCATAACCCACCTGCGGCCAGCGTCGTCGCTCGACTCAAGATGGCGCAGATCCAGGATTACTGTACGATTGCCTACCGTGGTCTTAACGGTGCGCCAGCAACCTTCCAGTTCCGGAACGTCTTCCGCGTTCAGAGATCCGAGGAGTTCGAGGCGGCACGACTCAACGCGATCGTGGATGTAATATCGTAATTTCGTCGCCACAAAACCTTTTGATTCCAGAATAAGACTCATGGTTCCAGGATTCTAGGACGAGGATTCCGATGTTTTGGATTACGATCCAGCGGCCTTTTTGCGCTGGTGCAGTCCCGTCAGGAATGTTGTATCGAAACGGCCCTCAACAAAGTCCTCTGTCGAAAGTACCTCTTCGTGAAGGGGAATTGTGGTGTGTATCCCTTCAATAATGAACATGCTGAGCGCCCGCTTCATGCGCTCGATTGCTTCCAAGCGAGTCGCACCGTGCGTGATCAGTTTAGCTACGAGCGAGTCGTAATACGGTGGGATGATGCTGTCCGTATAGGCAGCCGTATCTACCCTTACGCCTACGCTTCCGGGAAGGTTGAGACCAGTGATGCGGCCCGGGGATGGGGCGAACGTTTCAGGATGCTCTGCGTTGATGCGGCACTCGATGGCATGCCCGGATAGAGTGAGTTTATCCGGTATGATTTGCCTCAGGTGCTCTCCGGCTGCAACGCGGATCTGTGCTTTTACCAGATCGATCCCGGTGACTAACTCCGTCACCGGGTGCTCCACCTGGATGCGGGCGTTGACCTCGATGAAGTACAGGTCCCCGCGTTCATCCATCAGGAATTCGACCGTGCCTGCATTGGTGTAGCCGATACTCTTCATGGCTCTTTGCAGTCCGTCGGAAATGCGTTTTCGAAGCTGCGGTGTAACGGACGGCGAGGGCGATTCTTCAATCAGTTTCTGGTGCCGCCTTTGAATGGAGCATTCGCGCTCGCCGAGTATGCGGACGTCGCCGTGTTCGTCTGCAAGGACCTGAAACTCAATATGGCGCGGCGCTTCGATGAGCTTTTCCATATAGATGTCGCCGGAACCGAAAGCCGCCTGCGCTTCGGCCTGCGCCTGCGCAAAGAGCCCGGGTACTTCATCCTCTGAGCACACCATCCGCATCCCACGGCCACCGCCGCCCGCTGCAGCCTTGAGCATAATCGGGTAGCGAATCCG
>JAFARV010000371.1 GCA_019245255.1 Acidobacteriaceae bacterium
GACTACTACCTGCACCGAGCATCCCGCCGGCATAGCGCTTGTGTCGTAAGAAAGAAATAGTTGGTCTTGCGAAAGCTGTTGCAGGCTCCAGCGATCGCTTTGTTGGCCGACGTGCAGCTCAGGCGAACTGTTGTCGCCAGAGCAGAACAGACGCAAGGTGCTGGTTGGCTCAATATTCTTGACATCGAGCATGGCAGCCAATGTATCGCCTGCCGGAAGCTCGCCCGGCAGCAGCGAGACCGGAGTCTGCGAAGGTAACGAAAGCTTCGAACTTGCGATTACGGGTAAGGGCCCGGTAATCTGCAGCGCTTGTCTGAACGCCAACGGCTCGTTACGGTTTTTGACGTATGCTGCAAGATCGAACGTGGTGCCGGGTTTCGGGTTACCCTTCACCTGGACGGTAACGCTGCGTTGGGCATCATCGCCGCTGGGCGGGTCCAGTTCCAGAGCGGCTCCATCGCTTTCGAGCTTGGTCAGCAGCTCCAGCCGATCACCCTTCAGAACATAATGCTGAACGGCCACACCTTGATTTACGAGAACGGGGAGGTTCGAGATCGCCGGCGGATTGGGAAGTATATGAATCTTCACGGGATGGCTTTTCCCGTCCGGCTGTGAGATCAGCAGTTCGTATTCGCCCGGATCAAGCTCAGCGGTATTGATCTGAACGTCCATCCGCTGCTGTGGCCCTTCTCTCAAGCCCTGTGGCAGCACGAACGGAACCGTTTCAGCGGTTGCGAATTCGTCGCCTCGTCTCTGCAGCTGAACCTTTGTGGTGAATTCGAAATCATCGTCTTGCAGTGTGACCGGGACTTTACCGCTTTTCGTCAACAGACGGTCCTGAGAACTCGCTTCAAGCTGGGCATCCGCGAAATCGGAAAGGGGTTTCACGACAATGCGTCCATTCGCTTCGAACCGAGCCCAGTCCCAATAACCGCTTAGTTTGTAAGAGCCCGGCGCGATTGAGGATTTGCTCAGATCGAGTTCCAGCGACTTCTGATTGGCAAGCTTCAGAACTTTTAGCGGACACTTCTTGCCGTCGTCGCTTTCAAGCGTCCACGCGCGTGCGCGCTCCAAATATCGCCAATCGCGCTCCGGCGCGCTGACCGGTACCGGGGTCTTCTGCCCTTCGGGGGCGTAGTTCGCCTTGCCTATCTCGATCGACGGCGCAGGCGTGTTCGGAATGCGGTTCGCCCAGATATATGCGACGCGCGTGTGTGGAGGCGCCGGGTTGCGTTGGCCGCACAAATGGATGCCATTTGGGATCGGTTCGGCAAAGGATGAGCGGAACTGGGTACCGGGAAAGGCAATCGACCTTAAATCGAGCAGCATTGCGGTTCCTCCGGCTGCGAGGCCGATCGGACTACCGAAAAAGAGGGCGGCGGCGGCGGTCGTGAGACTGGCCGTCTGGCCGATTCGTGCGCTTGCTGACGGGGTCAATGGATCGTATGTGGCGAGCTGTGGGTTTAGGTTGCTGAATAGCGCCGCGGCCTGCACAGTGGCCGGCGCGGTCTTGTCGATCTGGAATGCGAGCCCATACTGAGACGCAAAGCCTGAAAGAGCGGCATTCACGCTGGCCGAAGAACTATCCGCGCTCGAAAGGGTCTGAATCAGCGCCTCAGTTTGTGCGGTTTTCTCCGCGTAGTCGGCGAGCTGAGCGATCAGCAAGTCATCTTGCGACAGGAACCCTTTTACCTTCTTCTTGCTCAACCCCTCCGGGCCGTAAACGTAGGCAATGATCGAAATGGTCTGAGGGATCTTCCATTCCTGCGGCTTGTCGGCTGGCTTGGGATCAGTAACGATCAGCGAGTCGCTGCCCGCCTCCCGCTTTGCGGGAACCATGACCAGGGCTACTTCGCCGGCCCGCTTCTCCCGGCCGCGGAGCACCGGGTTGTACAGGATGGTGTCCCCTTCGCTCAGGTGGTTAATGGTGTGAAAAGGTAGAGGCTGGTCTGTTTTTCGCGGAGATCGCACCTGCAAATCGATTGCTCCGATCGGGCCTCCAGCAGGGCACGCAACTGGGGCCGGAGTATCCGGCGCTGGAGCCGATATCTGTGATCCGGATTCAGCCGGGGAGACTTGTGGTGGAGGGCCAGAATTCGAATCTTCCCCCAACGCTGCGAGACACACCAGCAGCACAAGGCTCGCAACGCGCAAAACCATCGTTTACGTTTCCAGGATATCGCGCGACGAGCGCAGCTGCCTTCCGGTTGGTGCCTTCCGGTTGGGGTCAGACGGCCATTAAATCTGACCCCCTTACACCGTGCGGGATACCACGTGCGCGCCTCTGCAGTAGCTACTCTGTCGAGAACT
>JAFARV010000379.1 GCA_019245255.1 Acidobacteriaceae bacterium
GCCGAGTTGCCAATGAAGGATGGCGGGGCGCCGGAAGAACTGCGTGTATACAACTTCAGGCGAGGTACCGCCGAAGAACTCGGGTTGTCCGGCGAAGGCCAGAGATTCTTGACCGCACATCCGGCGGCCACGTGGCAACAGGATCGAATGACATTGTTTCGTCGGGGCAGTGCGACGGATGAATATCGTCGCGTAAGCCTGTCGCAGAGTTTTGAACAGAACGCTCCTCGTCAGATGCGCATCAGCCTGTTTGTCGTGCTTGGTTGCATCTATGCGCTGTCCATCGTCGCGATGGAATTCATCATCATGCCGCAATACGTATACCAGCCTCTTCAGTTAATGCTCCAAGCCGACGAGGCTACACAAAGGGACGATCGCGAACACGAGTTGATCGATGAGCAATTCATTCTGGACGACGAAATCGGTCAGATCATGCATTCGCGCAATACGACTGTTGCGCAGTTGAGGAGTCATGAGGATGATCTGGCGCGAGCGCTGCTGAAACTCGAAGAGCAGGATAGGCTGGTCAGCCTCGGTCTGTTGAGCACGAGCGTCGCGCATGAGCTGAATACTCCGCTTGCTGTTCTCCAGGGGTCGATCGAGAAATTGCTCGAGACAAGCCGGGATGCGCAGACGATTGAGCGGCTTGGCCGCATGTTGCGCGTGGCGCAGCGTCTGCGAAAGATCAGCGAAGGTCTGGTCGATTTCGCGCGCACGCGTAAACAGGCCACCGAAGTTGTCGCCCTTCGGCCCATAATCGATGAGAGCTGGAATCTGGTGGCGATTGACGAGAAGGCGTCAATCGTAGAGTTCCACAACAATGTCGACGAACGTCATGCGGTGACCGGTAATCCGGACCGGCTGGTTCAGGTCTTTGTGAATCTGCTCAGAAACGCCCTCATCGCAGTGTCAACCGGTGGCGTGATATTGGCGCAATCGAAAGTGGTTCAGCGCGGTGGCAACACTTGGATTTCTTGCACGGTGGCTGACAATGGGCCCGGAATTCCGGCTGAAGTGCTGCCAAGCTTGTTCGAGGCGTTCGTAAGTACTCGCCTCGATGCTCGCGGAACCGGCCTCGGCCTGACAGTGGCCGAAGGTATCATTACTCAACATGGCGGAACCATTTCGGCATCCAATCGGCCCGACGGCGGAGCGTTGCTGGATGTGACCTTGCCGGCTGCGCAGACCACATGAGCGACTCCGGTCAAACAACAACCGCCGAGCTGGTAGATGTGGCCGTCCTCGATGACGACCTGGACTTCAGAAACTACATTGAAGATTTGCTTCGCGACGAAGGTACATATGAGGTGCGCAGTTTCGGTAATCCCGAGGAACTGCTCTCGTCCGCCGAAATGCGCGTTCCCGACATTGTGCTTCTCGATATGAAAATGGGACCGGTGACCGGAGATCGCGTGGTAGAGCAACTGCTCCAACGCTGGCCTGCCCTGTGCATTATCATTGTCACCGGCTACCCGTCGCTCGAGGACATGCGTGCGACTTTTAAGCTGCGAGTTTTCGACTACCTTGCCAAGCCATTTTCGCTTTCTCAGCTCCGGCAGACATTACAAAACGCCATAGAGCAGTTCAGCCTGGGGCAGGCTCCTCAAGATCGTCTGCGTGAACGTCTGGGCCATCGCATCAAATTGCTCCGCGTCGAGAAGGACTGGTCGCTGAAGGAACTTGCTGCCTCGACGAAGTTGAGTGTGTCTCAGATAAGTTCCATCGAACGTGGTGCCAATCTGCCTAGCATCGAGAGCTTTCTCGCCATCTGCCGGGCCTTCGACCGTAAGCCTTCCGAAGTACTCGCTTCGATCGAGTTCTAGGGACATGACTCGACTTCATCGGTTCGGCAAACTATGCGCGCCCTCGTTGTCATGCAAATGAAACATTCCTCGCATACTCTTGATTCCGTGGAACATCATCCGACCAGCCCAGTTACTGTGGAAACTCTGCCGGCGAACTTGCCCGATGCCGTCATTTTGAAAATCAGCGGTCCACTCAGCATTCATAATTTTTTCGACTTCCAGGACCTTTCGCGCAAGCAGACCGCGCCCCTTCTGTTGATCGATCTCTCCGAAGTGCCGTATATTGACTCGGCCGCGGTAGGATCACTTGTCGGTGTCCACGTTTCGCGTGAACATTCCGGAAAGAAGTACGCAATCATCGGGGCGAACGACCGGGTTCAAAACATCTTCCGGATGACCGCGGTTTCGCAGTTCCTGGTCACGTTCCCGACTGTCGCAGAGGCCGAAGCTGCGCTGCTGTAGACGCGGGTGCTGCTTTTGAGCCCTTATCTACTGCTGTGGCTTGATGACCTGGAAAGTACCGATGCTTTCGAGTGATTTCTGAATCTTCGAAGCATCACCTACAACCACAACCGTTGCATCGCTCGGTGTCCAGAACTGCTTACTCACCTTCTGAATGTCATCGGGTTCAACGGAGCGGACATGAGTCATGAAGGTATCGAGAAAGTCTGACGGAAGATTCAGGACTTCGATCCTCGTCAACTCATCAGCGCGGCCGGATTGCCGCTCCAGGTTGAGAATGAACCGGCCTGCATATGAGGACTTGGCTTCCGATAGTTCAACCGCGTCCACTTTGGTATCTCCGATTGCCTGCATGTCCTGATGAAGAGCCTCCAACGCGGGCGCCACGACCTCGTTGCGAACCTCAGTTACAGCGATGGCGGTACCCACGCTTTTCAGCATGTCGGTTTCAGTATGCGCATCGTATGCGAAACCATGCTTCTCGCGGATATCCATGAACAACCTGGCGTTTG
>JAFARV010000395.1 GCA_019245255.1 Acidobacteriaceae bacterium
CGATACCTGCGAAAAGAGGCACCTCCCGGGTTCCTATTTGAACGTGATACTCGTGGCCGTCTCGAAGTGCCGGTGGTTCTTGTATTCGGCGGTCACACGTCGAAGCACCGCGCTGTCGAGCCGCCAGATGAACTCGGCGGAAACGGGTAGCAAGTAAGACTCATCGCCGATCCGCACATTATCCCAGCGCATGATTTCATTCCTCTGGAGCCACCCGAAACCGGCGGGTAGTCCGTAGACTTCTTCTTCATATTGAACAACCGAGCCCGAGGCGTCGAGGAGCACACGGCCCCTGCGCGCGGCGTTGTACTTACGAGGAGAAGAGTATACAAATCCAAAGCATCCGCCAGGAGGAGAAGTGAATCGATACACCGAGACCGATTGCCCGTTCAGGGTCTCGTGGCCGGCCGGGACGAGCGCAGTGGGACAGTCGGGTGAGAATAACGGCTTAAGTTCTGCGCCGAAGCCGCCGGCTTTCGGCCAGAAGTTACCGGCGATTCGCTCGCTGTTGTTGAGCCACCGGCGGCTGACGTCGATACCCCTGACTGTTACCTCGGACTCTAGGGTGTCGAGGTAATTCCATCTAATAGCGCCTGATTGCCGGTCCCGTGCCGTATATCGTTTGTCAATCTCGTCCACGACGAAGTTCGGCAGGTTAGCAGCCCGCTCCAGGTTTACGTGACGCGCCTGATCGAGTGTGGGGTCCTGAGCGGGAAGAGAGATTGGGAGACCGGCGAGGATTGGCAAAATGAATCGAATATTAATTAACCTCATGTCCAACCTGATCTCTACTGCGCTGGGGAAGGGATTAAATCCGTAACCGGATGCTCGGGGAGCAGGAGTGGTTCCCGCGGCCTGCGATCAAAATCGAAATCTCTCCGCAAATCGCCGAGCTGGAAGGCGTTTTCACGCACATCAGGCCTTGGGTCAGGCCGCCCATCGGTTGCCGGATCGAGCCGCTGTCCATCGAGAAAGCGATCTTCTATGAACTTCACATACGCATCGAAGCTCAGCACCTGATGATCGATGAAGCCGCGCTTCGCGTAAGGTGAGATGACAAGTCCCGGTACGCGCAAGCCATATCCGTTCTGGTCCACGCTGACCGGAACCACGTGGTCGTAGAAGCCGCCCCAATCGTCCCAGACAAGAAAAATCGCACAGTCTTTCCAGTTCGGGCCTTTCATGACCGCATTGATCAGATGGGTTACATAAGTTTGGCCGGCGCTGACGGGATTAGGCGGGTGTTCACTGACCTCATTGGATGGTACGATCCACGAAACCGCCGGCAGGGTCCCGCTTTCCGCTTGCTTTAGAAAATTATCGACGGATTGAATATTGTCGAGCTCGCCATCTTCTTTGACCGTATCGAAGAAGGGCAAGGGATTCCAAATCCCCGGTGTCTTCGCATTCTGCGGAACCGGGAGGCATTCTTCCCGCTCATCGTCCCGGCAATCCGGCTCCGTTCCCTCGAGAACGTAATACCCCCAGCTCACGCCTCTTTGGTGAAGTAGATATGTGAGATCCGTCCATGCGTAGATCGGGTCCGGACGTTTCACATTCCCGAAGTCCGGTGGTAAGCCGGGACCTTGCAAGGCATTGGTGCAACTGAACGGATTGTCGTGCTGGGTACAGTTAGCCGACCACTCGGAGACTTGAAACAGATGTGCGGGTAAGCTCCATGATGCGTTTGGCTCGAACATGTGATCCTGCAGAACAAAGTTGGCGGCGTAACTCCAGTAGTTGGGAATCTCGCGCCTGTCGTGATAACCCATCACGTCACGCGGAGATGGGCTCGAACACCCCGGATCATTCGGGTCAGAACAGTTCGGGGAGCCCGCTTCGGCAGCCCGAATGAAACCGTCCATCTTGCCCCTATCCACGTCTGCTATCGCCGCTACCACGCCGTGCGGCCCTCCGAAGTTCGAATCATTTGAGTTGTGAAAAGGCCTGACGCATCGACCCGCGTTGGGATCCGGGAGGCAGACCGTGGGTTCCCCATCCTGCATGGGGATGCCATCGGCACCCGGATATGTTCCGAAATAGCTGTCAAAGGAACGGTTCTCCTGCATTATCACGATTACGTGCTTGATTTTGTGTATTCCGCGCTCGCGGTCATGATCGTTACCGTTATCGTTCGTCGTCTGCGCATTGAGAAAGCCGGCAACTGCAAGGGCGGCGAGTGCAATGCCGGCCGCAAATGAGTAGGATTTTGTCGTCGTCATTGGTTGGTCAATTCCTTTTCAACTGAAGCTGCCTTCAGACTAAGCAAACAAAGGAATTGAAACTGTAAGGAAGTGTCGGCGTGTCTATTTTCCGCCCCGATAGATTTCTGCTATCCTCGATGCACCACACATCTGGATCACAAATGGATAGTTCGGAGCGGGTTTTTCATATCCTCGTCATAGACGACAATCCAGCCGACGCGCATTTCCTGAAACATGCTTGGGCCGAGTGCAAAGATGTCAACTCGAATGTGGCGGTTCTAACCGATTCGCGGGATGCGCTGCGATATGTCCGCGGCGCCGAGCCTTATAAGAACGCAGCGAAACCCGATCTGGTCATGTTGGACTACCGGCATCCCTTGAACGGGGGGCTTGCCTTGACTGAGATCAAGGGCGACCCCGACTACGCACATACCCCCGTGATCGTCGTCAGCGGGTCGTCAAACCCCAGAGATTACTTCGATGCTTATTCCCGGCATGCGAACATCTGCTTCCGAAAGCCGATTGACGCGCAAGAGTACATCGACTTGGTTTGCAAAGTTGCCGAGATATATCTGCTAACGGCTGTCCTGCCCAAACGCTGAGCCGGGCCGAAGGAGCTCGCGCGCCGGCACGTCATACTGGAACGCGATGCGCTTTCGAGTCCGCCTTTGCTTCACAGCCGTCCTCTTCGCCAGCCTTGCCGCGGGTCAACGTCTGGCTGTGTACCCAACCACAGCTCTCCTTGATCAACCGGTTTCAATCGTCGCCTCCGAGCTGCGTCCCGGTGAGCGCGTCGCTGTTCGAGCGAATCTAATCGACGGCGACGGTCACGCCTGGCGGTCAGAGGCGGAGTTCATTGCAGATGATCAAGGCCGGGTAGATCTGGCGACGCAGGCACCGGTGAAGGGATCGTACCGCATATCGTCCAGCATGGGTCTGGTCTGGTCCATGAAGCCCGAGGAGAAGACTGTTAACGTCTACCGGCCACCCCACAACTTAGGAACACAGACAATCAACTTCGAACTGACTGCGGCTGCCGGGTCTGCGATCGCGCAACTAC
>JAFARV010000461.1 GCA_019245255.1 Acidobacteriaceae bacterium
TTTGGGCTGGATCACCTGGTCGCCAACTGTCGTGTCGAGTCCATGCGCCAGTGGGTAGTAACTGACCAGGCTCTCGTACATGTTTCCATCGTGTTCGAGTACCCACGTCTGCGCGCCTGCGCCAAAGCTCCACCGGATGGGCGCGGAGATCGTGTTCACGCCATCGGAAACGGTGTATGTACTGGCGTCGTGGTCCGTTGTGACCGTGTAAGTGTAGCCATTCTTTAGAAGCTGCAATTTCGGATGATCTCGCAGGACATCGTTGTGCGCCGGCAGCAGCAAAGCCCGTGCCATTGGCGTTGCGGGTTGCGTGCGTGCGACGTCGGTGTGGCAAGTTCCGCAGGTGAGCGATTTCGATTGCGTCTGAGAAAACAGGTGCGCCGCGAATGTCGTAAGCAAGACGAGGTCAAGGATGTTGCGCAAGCGCCGTGCTCTCCTTCGCCAAGTTAAGCGAGATGCGCCGCTCGCGCCGAGAGTCCTCCAGGCGCCCGGCGCGCGAATATGCGGTAGCGAGAGCAATGTGGTCGTCAACGCTCGCCGGGTCGAGTTTCTCCGCCACCTCGAGATGCTGTATAGCGGTGCTCAGGTCCCCTTTGGACGCCAGCGCACGTCCTAAAACAAATTGCGCCAGCGGCAGTTTCGGCAGCAATTTGACGGCCCGCTGCGCGCACGGAAGTGCCGCCTCCGTATCACCCCGTTCGGTGAGCAACCAGGCGAGCATGGCATCGGCATATCCGTTCTCCGGTGTTAATTCGAGCTCGCGCTGCAGTTCCTGAAGCGCCTCATCCGGGCTGGCAGCCATCAGGAAAGTTCCATACAAATAATGCACGTAAGGTGAACGCGGATAATGCTGCAGTAACTGGGCGAAGGCCTGCTGCGCCTGGGCGTAGTCGCCTGACATAACCAGATAAGCGGCGCGTCCTGCGAGTGAATATAACTCGCGCTGGCCGGCCGGAATGTCTTTCAGAAGTATTGGAGAATGCAAGGCCGCGAGACCTATGGCCTGCAGGACATCGGGCTGTATCGCTCCTTTGTGAGCGAACCAGGCATAACTTTGGACTGCTTTTTCGAAGTCTCCGGCACGCGTCAGCAGCAAGGCCTGATGAAAGCGAAGTACTGCTTCCATTTGAGGCGGCAGGTTAGACGCGGGCGAGAGCGCACGTGTGATGTTGGCCAAAGATTCGTCGTAGGCTCCGGTCTCGAACTGTGAGAGCCCAAGTAACGCCCAGGCGGGAGTTACCCTCGGATCCGCATCGACAACATGCTTCAGAGCGGCTGCCGCGTCTAGATAGCGATCGGAATCGTAAAGGAGACTGCCGAGATACCACCAGCCCTCATTCCAGTCGGGTTTCATCTGCAGTGCGCGCCTATAAAGCTCGATGGCGTTCGGAATGTTGTTCGCGTCCCGGGCATCAGCGGCCTTCTTCGCAAGGTCGTCAAATGATGGGTTCTCCTGTCCGGCAGCTATTGACAGGGCACAGAGGAACAGGGCGAACAATCTCAGCATCGCAGCGAGTCGGACGATGTGGGAAATAATCTTGAAGACAGTATACCCGTGTCGAATAAAGCTGCTGCTTCGTAGGTTTGTGTAGTCGTGATTCTGTCGTGCGCCGGCGCCGGCGGCTGCGTGCCGGTGGGCTATGTGTTTGCCCGTCCGAATCGCCTACGCGAGACGAGTTCTCCCGCATCCACCCTTCTTGGAATGTGCTGGCACTGCTTTGAATTTAATGTAAGTAAACATTTGTGCGGCCGTGTGAATCAACCAGCTGGCATCGTCCGAGCGCACCGCAGTGCACGCGTAAGGAGGCGGAAATGCGCTACCTGATCCTGGTTCTTTTCTGGGCCTCACCAGTCTTGCTCCCCAGGTACGCAGGCGCGGATACCATCTCAATCTGGAGCGGCGGTGGCCCTCCGATGTCGGGTTGGAGCAACCCTGCCAACTGGAGCCCGCAGGCGGTTCCGAATAACTCCGCTGGAACGGCTTATGACGTCGTCATCCCGAGCGGCTCTTTCGTCACGCTTGACACGAGCCCAAACATAACTCGCTGGCAATCGGCCAGGGCGCCTTGTACGCTCTCCAAGGAACGTCTCCACAATTAAGCGTTGTAAAGGATGCGACGATCGATGCGGGTGTGATCTTTGACCAACTTAACCAAGCGCCGCCTACCGGGCCCGGGTCTCTAACAGTTGGTGGGAACCTGACACTTGGAAGTAATCCTTCGTCGGTTGTGAACGGGTCTGTCGTCGTGGGTGGGAACTTCATTAACTCGCAGACAGTGACCTTCTTCTCCCGAAGCGGGAATGATACGTTCCAGGCCGGTGGGACAATGACGAATGATGCAGGGGGCACTGTACTTTTCGGTAACTAACGTTGTTTCGGATTCGCACC
>JAFARV010000359.1 GCA_019245255.1 Acidobacteriaceae bacterium
GCTTATGAAGCCAGAACCGTGATGGTAGTAAAGCGGAGCATGAATCCCGGTTTTGCGGGCATTGACAATGAGCTCTATTATTTAGATAGGACCCTGATGCTTTTCGGGGACGCCAAGGTTTTCGTCGGCAGCCTGGTCAAAGAATTAAATGCCGTCGCGGGAGTGGCTGCTCGCTAATTGGCTCCGGTAGGGGATCGATATTTTTGTCTTCCATTGGAGTTGTAAACGCGGTATATTAACGTAAATTCACTCGGTTTCAGGCGCCGTCGCGCGCGAAGGAGTTAGACGATGAGTGCAGCCGCGGCCCAGGCTACTGTGCCCCTCTACCAGGAGGGTACGCGATTTTGGCAGGAACTTACCGATGAGTGCCGCGCGCACGTCGAGGCGATCAATCTTGTCGCCACATCAAAGGGCATTTCACCGGAAAATCTCGTTCAATTGTTGTCCGGGCTCGATCTCTTCATGCGTAAGCCTGGATACCCTTCCACTGAGGTGAAAGCCGCGCTCGGCCTATTCTCCTGGGGGCCTGTCATTCAATGCCACATCTCCGGCGCCCGCGACTGCGACCACCGGTTTCTTACGCACGAGTTTGAGATGCCAATCGCCCGCGACCTGGATGGAAAGGTCGTCGCCATCTTCGATGAAGGCCTCAGCTTTTCTCCACGCGAAGTCGCCTGCTATCTGACTCAGAGCTTCCGCCGCTGCTTTCCTTCGGTTACTCTGCCCTGCGGTTAAGGAGTAAATTCAAGCATTTCCACATCTCTGCTCGTCGCTTTTCTGTGTAGCTGGTGATCCACATGGCGCCGTCTACAGTTCGGCAATGGCACAAGGTGATGGTTTCTCCCCGATGGATTGGCCGGTCATTCGGCAGCTCAATCAGCAGGATCTCTGGGGCCTCGGTCAAACGGCAGCTTCCAGCCGCACCGAATCTCTAAAGGCGAGGACAGGGGAGGCGGACAAAGTAATTCCCTCTGTATGCCCCTACTGTGCCGTAGGTTGCGGTCAGCTCGTCTATGTCAAAGACGAGAGGATCATCGACATTGAGGGCGATCCGGGATCTCCGATTTCGAACGGTTGTCTCTGCCCGAAAGGCGCGGCTACGTTCCAACTCGTCACCGGCAGTCATCGAGTCTCGGATGTCCTCTATCGCCGTCCTTACGGCACAGAATGGGAAAAAATTCCGCTTGAGCGTGCCATGGAGATGCTTGCGGCTCGCATCAAGAAGACTCGCGACGAAAACTGGGAAGACAAGGACAAAGACGGCAATCCGTTACGCCGCACGATGGCGATCGCGCACCTTGGGGGCGCAACGCTTGACAACGAAGAGAACTACCTCATCAAGAAGCTCTTCACGTCTCTTGGCATCGTTCAAATCGAAAATCAGGCCCGTATTTGACACTCCGCCACGGTCCCCAGTTTGGGGACCTCATTCGGAAGAGGCGGAGCGACGGGCTATCCGGCGGATTTGATCCACTCGGATGTGATCGTCATCGAAGGCTCCAATATGGCCGAGTGCCACCCTGTCGCATTTCGCTGGGTGATGAAGGCACGCGAACGCGGAGCTACGGTTATCCACGTCGACCCGCGCTTTACCCGAACAAGTGCCGTCGCGAACATCCATGTTCCACTTCGCGCGGGCACAGATATCGTGTTCTTGGGCGGCATTATCCGGTACATTGTCGAGAATCAGCGTTACTTCACGGATTACGTCGTGAATTACACGAACGCGCCGGCCATCATAGATGCAAAGTTCAAAGATACGGAAGATCTCGACGGCTTCTTCAGCGGCTGGAACGAAAAGGAAGGTAAGTACGAATCGCGCACCTGGATGTACGAAGGTGTCGATGTCGAACCTGCCGCCGGCTCACGCGAGTCTGATGATGGCGAGAAGGGCGAAGCGAGCCAGCGCAAGCCCGTTCAGGCCCAGGAAACGGATCCCACCCTCCAGCATCCGCGTTGCGTCTTTCAGATTTTGAAGCGCCACTATTCGCGATACACACCCGAAATGGTGGAGGAAACCTGCGGCGTTCCGAAGGAACTCTTCCTCAAAGTCGCGAAGACCTTATGCGACAACTCCGGCCGCGAACGTACTGCCGTGTTTGCGTACGCGGTCGGGTGGACACAGCACACCGTCGGCGTGCAGTACATCCGCTCGGCCGCCATCATTCAGTTGTTGCTCGGAAATATGGGACGTCCCGGAGGCGGAATCATTGCCTTGCGTGGGCACGCCTCGATCCAGGGTTCTACCGATATCCCCACGTTATACAATCTTCTGCCTGGGTATCTGCCGATGCCGAAGGCCAAGCACGATAAGGATTTCCGTACCTGGGTGCGGCTCAATACCTCTCCTTCCGGTTGGTGGGGCGAGTATCCCAAATACGCCGTCTCTCTGCTGAAGGCCTGGTTCGGCGATGCCGCAAGCAAAGATAATGACTGGTGCTACGATTACCTCCCGACAATCAGCGGGGATCATTCGCACATGAATACCGTCGCCGCAATGGTCGACGGCGCCGTCAAAGGCTACTTCGTGATGGGTGAAAATCCGGTAGTCGGATCGATGAATGGTCCGTTGCAGCGCGAAGGTCTTCGGCAATTGAATTGGCTGGTCGTTCGCGACTTCCAAGTAACGGAAACCGCAGACTTCTGGCGCGACGCTCCGGAAATTGCCCGGGGCGACATCAAACCGGAAGAGATTGGCACCGAGGTTTTTTTCTTTCCCGCCGCTGCCCACACCGAAAAGGACGGTAGCTTTACCAACACGCAACGCTTGCTCCAATGGCACCACAAAGCCGTCGAGCCCAAAGGCGATTCGCGCAGTGAGCTCGACTTCATCTACAAGCTCGGGCTACATTTGAAGGACCTCTACCGTCCTGAATTCAGGCAGCCACGCAACTGGCCCATCCGCGATTTGAAATGGCACTACCCGACAGAAGGCCCGCTGAACGAACCCCGTGCCGAGGCCGTTCTGCACGAAGTCAACGGCTACACGGTCGCGGATGGCAAGCCGTTGGAAGGCTTCACATCTCTGAAGGATGACGGGTCGACTGCGTGCGGATGTTGGATCTATTCGGGTTCCTACCGCGATGGCATCAACATGACGGCCCGCCGCAAGCCTTATTGGGAGCAGAACTATATCGCACCCGAGTGGGCATGGTCCTGGCCGCACAATCGTCGCATCCTCTACAATCGTGCGTCGGCGGATCCTCAAGGTAAGCCTTGGTCTGAGCGCAAGAAACTCGTTTGGTGGGATGACGCGAAGCAGAAATGGGTCGGCGAAGACGTTCCCGATTTCATCGTGGAACGTCCCCCGTCCTACCGGCCCGCTAAAGATGCGCGAGGCAAAGACACGATTTCAGGCATTGATCCCTTCGTCATGCAACCGGATGGCAAAGGATGGATCTACGTGCCGGCTGGCCTTCAGGACGGTCCCCTGCCGGCGCACTACGAGCCCGAGGAATCCATAGTCAAAAATCCGCTGTACGGACAGCAGTGCAATCCGTTGCGCATGGAATGGATACGCAAGGGAAACCCGTACCACAAGCCATACGATGACGCGAAGTTCCCCTATGTCATCACGACATATCGATTGACGGAACACCACACCGCCGGCGGGATGAGCCGTTGGCTTACCTGGCTGTCCGAACTACAACCGGAAATGTTCTGCGAGGTCTCACCCGAACTCGCCGCGGAATGCAAGCTGCAGAACGGCGGTTGGGCCACCATCCGCACCGCCCGCGGCGAAATCGAAGCTCGCGTGCTGGTCACCCGTCGCGTACGGCCGGTCAGCATCAAGGGTCGTTTAATTCATCAGATCGGCTTACCGTATCACTGGTCGAGCAAGGGCCTCATTCGTGGCGACGCCGCCAACGACCTGATCGGGTTTGTGGCAGACCCCAATGTCTCCATTCAGGAAT
>JAFARV010000479.1 GCA_019245255.1 Acidobacteriaceae bacterium
TGGGCGATGCCTGGATGCTGTAGTCGAGCAAGTGCCCTGGCTTCCTGCTCAAAGCGTCGCAACAACTCCGGGCTGGCGACACCCGGTTTCAGCACCTTCAGTGCGATCGCGCGCCGCGGCTGCTCCTGCTCTGCCTCATAGACGAAGCCCATGCCGCCTTCGCCCAATAACCGGAGAATCCGATACCGGCCAATCCTGCCCGGGATGGACGGTGTCGCGAAGTCAGCCCCTTGAAGAACTGTGCTTGGGAACCAATCGGGACTGTTCTGCGGAGCAACGGTGGAGGCCGCGGAATGCTGGTTATCAACTTCTGCAGAGAGGTCGGGAGTCATTGTGCGCACCCCATTTGCTCTAGTTCACTACATTTTCGGTTCCAGTTGTGAGCCCGTCGCGGCTGGCTCATTCACGAGAATCGGTCCTGATAGTGGCGTCAATCGGGATCGATTCGCACGGGTTATCGATGTTCCGCGCCCGCTCCTGCAAAGCATTGAATTCATTGAACTGAGCAATACAGCCCGGGACGAGCAGGGCGGATGCGCGCGTGCACTCTGCTGGGGCTGTCGAGGAGAGATAGCATATGCAGAGACAATCCATAGTCAGATGCGTCGCACCAACCATCGCCGGCATTATCTTAATCGGCGCTTGTGCGAACGCAAAAGTAAACGTTCCATCGAACCGCGCTAAAAAGCTGGACATTCGCAAATTGGCATTGAGCTTTCAACCCAACCAAGGACAAACCGATTCAAGAGTGAAGTTTCTGTCGCAGGGCAGCGGTTTTAGTTTGTTCCTGACTTCGAGCAGCGCCGTGTTGAAGCTGGGACGTGAGGAACCCGAGGTCTTGCAAATGGAAATTGTGGGAGGAAATCCGACTAACCATTCCCAAGGGCTCGAGCCGCTCCCTGGTAAGAGCAACTACTTTATCGGCAATGACCCTTCGCATTGGCGAACAAACATTCCTAACTACGGCCGCGTGCAGATGAGCCAAATTTACCCGGGCGTCGATCTCGTCTATTACGGTAACGAGTCACAGCTCGAATACGACTGGATCGTGAGCCCTAGCGCGGACCCTGGCTCTATTCAGATGCGTTTTGAAGGCGCCAAGAAACTCACCGTCGATGCCCAGGGAGATCTTGTTGTCGCCCTGGGGCATCAGAGCGTTCGTGAGAAGAAACCCGTGGTGTATCAGAGCGTCGATGGCAAACGAAAGGAGATCGGCGGGCGGTTCCTGTTACAAGGGAATCAGGTTACCTTCAAGGTTGACCATTACGACACGACGAAGGCTCTGGTTATCGATCCAGTGTTGACTTATGCGACCTATCTTGGCGGCGTCAACGATGATGAAGCATTCTCGATCGATACAGACGACGACGGGTTTGTGTATATCGCCGGTTCGACTGCGTCGCCAAAATTTCCCGATAAGCACCGCGCCGGGGCAGGGCACGCTTCGTGGGCAGTCGAATGCGTTCGTGGCCAAGACGGACATTACCGGAACCTTAGTTTATGCGACCTATCTAGGAGGCAGTAGCTACGACAATGCAACTGGCATCGCAGCCACAAAGTCGTCTCTCAATCCAGACGTATACGTAGCGGGCAATACCAGATCACTCGACTTCCCCGTAACTGTAAAGTCATTCATCGTAGGATCGAAGACTTATCCCGGCTGGCAGCAGCAGCTTGGGCAACCCGGGACGCATTGCACACCTCAAAGCTGCGTCAACGCCTTCGTAACGAGGCTGGATAGCAATGGTTTTATTATTTTTTCCACTTACCTCGGAGATTATCACGAGGGCGCCAACGGAGTTGCGGTGGACCCTAACGGCAACGTTTATGTCACTGGATACGCTTCGCAAACCTTTCCCACTTATCCTCCAGCGCCTGCGCCACTCCTCCAGCGCTCACCGACGGGCTCGTTCGTGACCAAATTGGCTCCGACCGGCGCTCCCGTGTACTCCACCTTCTTCCCGACGGCGTGGACGGCCAATACCTACGCGATTGCGGTCGACGCGAACGGAAGCGCGTATGTCACTGGCATGACTGGTTATGATGGACTCGCCACAAGCAATGCTTACCAGAAGCACCTTGTTTGCCCAGCCATCGGATGTCAAACGAATGCTTTTGTAGCTAAGCTCAGCCCGGACGGTTCCAGTTTGGATTATTTCACTTACCTCGGCGCCGGGCAAGATACTGGGTATGCCATTGATGTTGATGACGGCGGCAATGCTTACGTGACCGGTTACACGACGTTAGCCGGATTTCCTGTAACGCCGGGGGCTCCTGAACCTTTGTTCGCGAACGGTTGTATGCCCTCCGTCGGGTGTGGACCAATTCTGGGTGATGCTTTCGTCACTGAGGTGAATGCAACCGGTACGGCGCTCGTGTATTCGACTTTCCTAGGTGGAGATAGCTTCGATATCGGCTACGGAATCAAGGTAGATAGCGCCGGGTACGCATATGTAGCGGGCGCAACCGCTTCGGAATCCACGCTCCACGATCCGCATGGCTTTCCGGCGATCAACGCCGTTCAGCAGTTAAACAACAGTAACTACCATGATGCCTCAGGCGAATATCATGTGAACGGAGCCGGGCCTTTTGGTGGCTGCTGCGATGCGTTTCTTGTGAAGGTCACCCCAGGCGCAACCTCATTCGAATATTCGACCTTTCTGGGAGGATTTAACGAGGATTGGGCGCTGGGAGTGGCGATTGACGGCACGGGCAATGCGTGGATCGCGGGTAAGACTGCAGCTAATGATTTTCCGGTTAAGAATGCATTGCAGAATGGCCTCGGTGGCGGATGGGATGCGTTCGTCGCCCTCATTACTGCGCCTAACGACTCCCGCCCAGGCAGCGGTGGCAACGGAGGTGGTAAAGGCGGCGGCGGCAAGGGCGGCGGTGGCGGCTGCGGCGGCAAGATCTGTCAGTAACTAGCGGTACGGATCGACTTTGGCGATGGTTGGTACGGCGGAAGCAATGCAAAGATTGCTGAGGCAACTATCACCATCGCCAATGAAACCAACAACACGCCCCTATACGAACCCGTATAGTCAAAGACGGCGCCCATCACTACGGGCCCGGTAGCACCCGCGACGGCATAAACGGTCCATGTATAGCCGTACAACGTGCCAAAACGCTCGAGGCCGAAGTAGCGGGTCAGGAGATAGGGTGTGGTGTCTGATTCGGCGCCCATACCAATACCGACCAAAACGGCGCTTGTTAGTGCGAGCGGCCATGTATAAGTCCCGAGAGTAAGTACAAAACCAAAAGCGCATAATGCAAGCAGCACGGCAGCAACCCGGCCAGCGCGAAATCGGTCGAGCAGAGGACCCGTTCCCAACTTGCCCGCCAAGGTGGCTGCGCCCGCGACGGACAAAACAGATGCAGCTTGCGCTGCGGTCACGCCGCGGTCGGTCAGCAACGCGGCCCAGTGCGTATTCAATCCATTGGTTGCAAAAGAGAACAGCAGCAGCGCACAGGCGATCGCAAGGAACGGCGCAGACCAGACACTGCGACTGGCACTTGAGCGCAGGACGGCACGGGTATTGCGGGGAACGACTCCATGGGGCTCATACAAGAACACGCCGGCGAGCGGAACTGCTATCAACAGGAGTAGCGCGCCGAGTATGGCGTATGCTGCCCGCCAGCCGAACGATGAAATCAGCGCCTGCGCGACGGGAGGAAACACCATCGATCCCAGCCCCGAGCCTGCCATCACGGCTGCGAGTGCGCGGCCGCGGTTTTTGTCGAACCAGGCACTTACTACGCGCGCATAAGCCAGTTGCGTGGTGCCGTTGCCGACGGCTCCGATGATCACGAAGACGGCGTACAGATGCCACAGATGACGAGTCATTAACGCCAGAGATGCGAATGCGGCGGCATACACAATCGTGCATGGCAATACTATGCGGCGCGCCGGAAAACGATCGAGCAAAGATCCGAGGACGGGAGAACACAATGCGATCGTCAATGCGGCAAGCATGAACGCGACGGAGACTTGCGTTCTTGACCAATCGAACGCGCCGGCGATCGGCTTCAGAAAAATCCCGAATGTGTAGACGACAACGGAGGCGAAACTGACGAAGACACAGCAGCAAGCAGTAATCAGAGCCGCCGTCGAAGCGCTATTTCGGAGGTTCGGGCGGGGGTTGAGAACTGCGGGAATAGCCATGGATTGCAGATCGCTTTGCGCCGGCGGCATGCGCGGCATCGCTCATCGGGTGCACACCGCTTGCATCAATCCAGCGGTTATAAAAGTTGAACAGCGCACAAACGGTGATGGCGTAATAGATCGCCTCGTCGCTATAACCCTCCGTATGTAAAGCATCAATATCAGCGGGCTGAATGGTGTATGACTCACAATTTACTTTCCGCACAAACCGCAGCAGAGCCTTTTCGGGTTGCGATAAGGGGGATGTCTCCACATCGGCAAGGACTCCATCCACGAGTTCTCTGCTGCCAAGCAATTCCGCCGCGACCGCGGCGTGCGCTTTGGTTCAAAACGGACAGTGATTGAGATGCGACGTGTAGGCTGCGATAAGTTCGCGCAAACCCGGCGAGAGTGAGGCAGGCTCGCGCAGGATTTCCTGTGTAAAGCGCTCCAGGTGAACGGTCGCCTTAATCTTGAACGAGAACATGTGCAGAATCTGCGGATACTCCGGACCCG
The DNA here is from genome assembly GCA_019245255.1 of Acidobacteriaceae bacterium. Taxonomy (GTDB): domain Bacteria; phylum Acidobacteriota; class Terriglobia; order Bryobacterales; family Bryobacteraceae; genus Bog-105. The sequence continues at coordinate 4,658 of JAFARV010000479.1, forward strand.
CGCGCTTCATCATCTCGATCGCGGCTGAATAGTTGTCGCTGCCTTTATGCTCTTCGACGTCTTTGAGAAACATCGGTTCCATAAGCTGAACTCTCCGAATTTAGAAAATATACTTCAATGCGAGTTGGAGCAAACGTGGCGGTGCGGCTTGCAGGATCTGCCCGAATTCCGGAGATGCGAGGTCGTTCTCCGGCAACATGAAGTTCGGATGATTTAAAGCATTGAACGCTTCCGCGCGAAACTGAATTCTGGTTCGTTCCGTAACCGGGAAGTTCTTGAATAACGAAAAATCAGCAGTGGCGAGACTGGGGCCGCGTACTGCATTGCGCCCTTCGTTGCCGAACTCGCCCGGATTCGCATCCTGAGTCAATTCCTGGAATGCGCCGCGGCTGACCCATTCGTTCGGTGT
>JAFARV010000618.1 GCA_019245255.1 Acidobacteriaceae bacterium
TGCGGATCTCAATGATGTGTGGGAGTTTGAAGCGGGCAAGGCGTTTTTCGAGAAAGTGGATGAGTTCTTCTTGTGAGAGCGTCTGTTGGGGTCTTACGACGACGATCGCGGCGGGGACTTCGCCCCACGTTGGATCGGGCGCAGCAACAACGGCACATTCGAGGACAGCGGGATGAGCGGCGATGGCATTCTCAATCTCGATGGAAGAGATGTTTTCGCCACCGCTGATGATGATGTCTTTTTTGCGGTCGACGATCTGGACGTAGCGGGCCTCGTCCCAAACAGCCATGTCGCCGGTGTGCAGCCATAAACGGCTCATGATAGCGGCGGTTCCCGCGGGATCTTTGTAGTAGCCATCCATAACGGTATCGCCACGAACGACGACTTCGCCGATGGTTTTCGCATCGCGGGGAACCTCGTGACCGTTGGTATCAACAACGCGGATTTCGGTGCCGTTCAGAGGCCAGCCGACCATGGATTGCCGTCTGGCGCGGTCGCGATCGTCCGCATAGGTGACATTGTTTCTGCGGCGGGCGGTTGTGATCGCGGGCCCTGTTTCGGTCAAGCCATAGCCAGCGTGAACCTCACACTTGAAGGCCTGCTCGAGACGAAAAATGAGTTCGGGCGAGCTTGCAGCGCCACCGACCACGATGAGCTTCATCGAGGAAAAATCGAAGCGAGTCAGATCGGGGCAGTTGAGCAGCGCGCCGGCCATCGTTGGCACTAGGGCCATCGAAGTTGCCTGTTCGTCCTGGATGGTGCGAAGGACGTGGGCAGGGTCGAAGCGGCGGATCATGACCTGCTTGAGGCCGTTCATGACGGGCGTGTGCGCGCGGCCCCAAGCGTTGGCGTGAAACAGGGGAATGGTGTGGAGCTCGACGCCGGTGTCGCCAGTGTTGTAAAAGGGCGCAATGTTCAGGCGTGGAGGTACAGGGCCCGATGGGAGAGCATGACTCCTTTGGGATGGCCAGTGCTGCCGCTGGTGTAGAAGAGTTCGGCGATCGAGGCCTCGTCGACGGCCGTGAAATCGCAAGCCTCCGGAGAAGCCTGCGACAGAAGGTGTTCGTAGGAGTCATCTGGGCTTTGAGAAGCGCCCTCAAGCGAGATGAAATGTTTGATAGAAGGGCAGGCGGTGCGGAATGCGGTGGTGCAAGGCGAGAAATCATCTTCGAAGAGGAGCGCGGCCGGTTCGCAGTGATTGAGGATTTCGATCAGTTCCGGCACTGCGAGGCGAACGTTAAGTGGGGTGACGAGCGCGCCAGCCATGGGCACACCGTAGTAGCCTTCGAGCAAGCGGTGGTTGTTGAAGCTGAGATACGCGACGCGATCGCCGGGGTTTATGGCAAGCTGCCGCAGGGCCGCGGCCAGCTGCTCACACCGATGAACGAATTCCGAATAGGTGTAGCGCCTGCCGGAACAAACCACAGCGGTGTTGTTGGAATAGAGATCCAGGGCCCGATAGAGGAAACGAATGGGAGTCAGCGGAACGGGCACAAACTCCTCCTTTAGACGACGTAACGGCCGCGGGTGAGCAACTCCTGTGCGATGCTGCGTCGAAGTTCGACCGTGTTGACGAGATTGCGGGGGCAGAGTTGCCGAAGCTGTGACATCGCGGCATCGAGCTTATCGCCTTCGAGACAGGCAGCAAGCGCGTCCTCGGCAGCGGCGGAGATGGATCGCCAACGGTCGTGGCGCAGAACGGAGCACATTGCTTTGGCAGTGCTTGTTGCGGGCAGACGAGACCGGCGGAGTTCAGCGGATTCGAGTGCAAAAATGTCGATCACAATATCGGCGATGTTCATCAGCACTTCCTGTTCCGATGCGAGTGCGGGGCCGAATCTCTGGTGGGCAGTCTGTAACGTAAGCAGGGCGATGCGTTTAGCGGCGCTGCTGTCATCTCTTGCCGAGGGCGGTTGCAAGGTGAGCGAGCCGCGGGCGACACGCTTCATGAGCATGTCAGGGATCAGAAGGCGATTGATTTCGTTGGTGCCTTCGAAGATACGGTTGATGCGCGCATCGCGATAGGCGTTTTCGACGGCGTAATCGCGGTGATATCCATAACCGCCATGAATCTGCACGGCTTCATCGACGACGTAGTCGAGGACCTCCGAGCAGAAGACTTTGGCGATGGAGCACTCGATGGCGTGTTCTTCGAGTGCGCGCAGCATGCCCGTGTTTACGGCAGTCTGCTGAATGAGCCCGACGGTGCGCCAGACGAGCGATTCGGCTGCGTAGATGCGGATGGCCATCTCGGCGAGCTTATGCCGGATGGCACCGAAAGATGCGATCGGTTGAGAGAAAGCCCGACGTTGTTTCGCGTATTCAATGCTAAGCGCAAGGGCACGTTTCGCTCCACCAAGGGCCATCGCGCCCAGCTTAAGGCGGCCGATATTCAGGATGTTGAATGCGATGAGGTGACCGCGGCCGATTTCGCCGAGCACGTTTTCGACAGGAACGCGGACGTTGTCGAAATAGAGGGCAGTGGTGGAGCTGCCTTCGATGCCCATCTTCTTTTCCTCGGCCCCGCTCTGGACGCCGAAACCGCGTTCGACGATCAAGGCAGTGAAGCGATCGCCGCCGATTTTTGCGAAGACGGTGAATAGATCGGCATCAGCGCCATTCGTGATCCACATCTTTTGACCTTTGAGGACGTAGTGGGTCCCATCAGGTGCGAGGTCGGCGCGAGTGTTGATGGCGAGCGCGTCAGATCCGGCTTGAGGTTCAGAGAGTGCGTAGGCAGCGAGCAGGTCGAGGCTCGAGAGCCGGGGCAAATAACGGCGTTTCTGTTCGTCTGTGCCGAAGTAAAGGAGCGGGAGTGTTCCGATGCCGGTGTGCGCTCCGTGCCAGGTGGCGAAGGAACCGTCAAGACCGAGCTGCTCGGCGATGACGATGTCCGAGGCGAGATCGAGTTCCATTCCACCGAACTCTTCGGGGACAGTGACGGCGGTGAGTCCGAGATCGGCGGCTTTGCGGAGGAGGCTGCGGCCAAGACCGGGCTGGTGCGATCGCAATGCGGCGATATTGGGCTCGATTTCATTCTTCCAAAACTCGGCTGCGGTGCGGGCGATCGCCAGGTGCTCAGGCGTGAGGTCTTCGGGAGTGAATGTCTGGGCGGTGGCGGTGGTGAGGAATGCTCCGCCGGGGAGCGTTTGGGGTTGAGAGAGGGTGGATTCAGGCATTGAGTACATGCTCCGGTGGATGAGACAGAGACGATGCGAGTGTAGCGCGGAGATCGTGAGGCCAGGGGACGGCACGCTGAGTGGCGGTATCTACGCAGGCGACCACAACCGCTCCCGTGGCGGTGACGATGCCATCGCGGTAGGTGATGAAGTTGAAGCGGATGGAAGAACGGCCGAGATGGACAAGGCGAATTTCAATGTCGATGAGGTCATCGTGACCGAGCGCGATTTTGAAATCGCATTCGACGTGGACGCGCGGAAAGGTGTAGGCGCGGTAGAGGGCGTAGCTGATGCCGTGAGTGCGCAGGAATTCAATTTCAGCAGATTCGAAGTAGCGGAACATGGCGGTGTAGTGGATGCGGCCGCTGGCATCGGTGTCGATGAAACGGATGCGGGTCTGATGGCGGAAGGGCTCCTGAGGCACCAGATCAGGATCGCAGATGAAAACGGAGCGGTGAGTGGCGGTTTACGTTAGCAGGCGCGCTTCAGGCTCATGCGGGAACGATGCCCATGACGGCCAACCGGCTTACGCGCGGGCCGGGCAAGATTATGCCAGTCAGGTTGAGAGGGTCGGCGTTCGAAACAGGAACGATGGCTTTCGGTTCCGAGTTGCGGCGGGTGGCGCGTAACAACTCCAGTGCTTCGGGCCGGGCGAACTGTTCGCCGGTGAAGCCCGAAACGAATCGTCCTCCGCGAATTTCACCGCGTGCTTCCATTCTGCGGAGAACGGGCAGCAGGTCGCGCCACGGTGGCGCGAGTGTTTCACGAACCAAGAGGTCGCGGAGCAGCACGCCCCAGCGCATTAGCAACTGCTGCGCAAAACGCTGCACCCGTTCTTCGGCAGAAACGGATGTCTCGACATGACGCAACAAGGCCCATCGTCCGGCAGCATGGCGCGGACGCTTCGTGCTTCCTCGGCCTTCGCCCCGCCGGCGTTTTGGATCGATCAGAGCGCGCAGATTATCGAACCCATCGGCTGTGACAAAGCCTCCGGCGAGCAATTCCCAAAGACCGTCTTCGACTTCGCTTGCCAAACGCCCGGTTTGCCGCACAAGATCAACGAAGAAGCTGGCGCCATTTCGTTCTAAAGCAAGCAATACCTCGCGAGCGGGATGAGAGAGCCCGGACGAATCTGCCGGGCCGGCATCAGACATCAGCCAATGTGCATCTTCGCGCAGGAACAGCGTTACGGGAGCAATTCGAGTGGGGCGCACGCGGCGATTCTGAGCAATCGCGGGATGCGGCGATACGCGCGCCCACATCACTTCCCCGGAAAAGCAGAGCTCGTCGAGGAATTCAGGATCGTACTTGGCGATTCTGCGTGCCAGGATCTCCGATTCCCATGCAGATGCCGGGATCTCATATCCTTGCAACTGGCGTATGATTTGGAGCGTTCCGTCTGCGGCCTGGAGTTGACCGCCGGGCGACACGTGCTGCCAAAGCTGCAAGAACCGTTCGAAATCGACGGCGGTTACGGGTTCGATTTCACGCCGCAAGGACCCGATAGTGGCGCGATGAATGCGGGCGAGGATACGGCGGTTGCACCACTCGATCTCGCCTTCCTTGGAGCGAAAATGCCCGCGAAGTACTTGCCCTTGCGCTTCGAGGCGCAGCAGCGCCGCTTCCATCTCATCGGGCGGAAACGCGAGTCTTTCTGCGAGATTGGAGATGGTGGATGGTCCGAGCGATTCCATCCAGCCTGCGACAACGGAATTTGGATCATCGGCAAGCGGGAGGCGCTCTGTTGCAATCCAAAAGGGAACACTGTTCCGCTCAATTGCGGAAGCCCGCCCGGCGGCAGCGAGCTCGTCGAAGAATGGCTGCCATTCCTGTTGCGGAGGCATTCTGATCACGGTGAGTAAGGCGTCGTGTAATTCGTCCGCAT
>JAFARV010000705.1 GCA_019245255.1 Acidobacteriaceae bacterium
TTTGGGCTCTCGACGGTCGAAATGGTGTTTGGCGAGGAAACGACTAATTTCGAAAATAGAGAACGAGTTTTAGAACGGCTTTCGCAAGTTACTCTACCTCCGGGTGTCACGCCGCAGATGGGCACGGACTGGAGCCCGGTCGGTCAGATTTATTTCTACACTCTTCACAGCTCGAACCCGGCTTATGACGTAATGGAGCTGAAATCGCTTGAAGATTGGGTTGTTGAAAAGAACTTGAAGGCGGTACCAGGTGTACCGGATACCAACCCGTTTGGCGGCCCCACCCGCGAATACCAGGTCCGCATCGATCCAGACAAGCTGATCTCCTACGGCCTCAGCATCGGCCAGATTGAGCAACAACTAACCAATAACAACGCCAACGCAGGCGGCAGCTTTATCGAAGCTGGTCTGCAACAGATCAACGTTCGCGAAGTAGGTCTGGTCAGGAACGTCCACGATATCGAAAACACAGTTCTTACTACTAAGAACGGGACACCGGTCCGAGTGAGAGACATCGCCGTTGTCGCACAAGGCCCAAAGATTCGTTTAGGCCGATTCGGCCGCGCGATTCGGCGTGAGGATGGAACCGTCGTGGACAACGATGATGTAGTCGAGGGCATCGCCGTTTTGCAGAAGGGTGCAAATGCCGAGCCCGTGCTCGCAGGCATTCACCAGAAGGTAGAGGAGCTCAACGAGCATATCCTGCCACCCGGCGTCAGGCTCATACCCTTCATCGATCGAAGCGACCTGCTGCACTTTACGACCCATACGGTTCTGCATAATCTCACTGAAGGAATAGTTCTAGTTGTCATCATCCTGTTTCTATTCCTCGGTAATGTACGCGGTGCGATTATCGTCGCGTTAACTATTCCGTTCTCTCTGTTATTTGCTTCCATTTGTCTCGATTTGAAGCATATTCCGGCAAACCTTCTCTCTCTCGGCGCTCTGGATTTTGGAATGGTCGTGGACGGGGCCGTCGTGATGGTTGAAAACATCGTCCGTCATCTCGGCCGCAAGGGACAGGAAAGCCGAAGTGTCCAGGAATGGATTTTTGAGGCTGCGCACGAAGTGCAGCGCCCTGTGTTCTATGCCATTGCCATCATCATCACGGCTTACTTGCCGATCTTTACGCTGCAGAGTGTTGAGGGGCGGCTATTCAAGCCGATGGCCTGGACGGTCGCGTTTGCCCTGCTCGGAGCCTTGCTCTTCTCGATGCTGGTCGCACCCGTGCTATCCAGCCTTTTCTTCCTACGAGGCACGCGAGAATGGCGTAACCCCGTAATGGTCTGGCTGACAAACCGATACCGCGGCGCATTGCGATTTGGAATTCGCATGCGCTTGCTGGTAGTCGGTGCCGGCGTTGCGAGCCTGTGTCTAGCCATTTATCTCACAGTAAGCGGAGATATCGGCTCCGAGTTTCTCCCGCACCTCGACGAAGGCGCGCTTTGGGTCCGTGGCACGCTTGCCCAAAGCGCCGGGCCATCAGAAGGCCTTCGGGTTGCAAATCAAACGCGATTGTTGCTTTGCTCATTCCCCGAAGCCACCGAGTGTACCAGTCAAACGGGACGCCCCGATGACGGAACGGACCATACGAGCTTCTTCAATACCGAGTTCTTTGTAGGACTGAAACCGAAAGAAGAGTGGCGGTCTGCATTTCATCAGAACAAGGACGAACTGATTGCTGCCATGAACCGTGAGCTTTCGAAAACGCCTGGAGTTATTTGGGGCTTCTCGCAACCGATCGAAGACAACATGGAGGAAGCCGTCAGCGGTGTTAAGGGCGAGCTCGCAACTAAGGTATACGGGGATGACTTACACGTGCTCGAGGACAAGGCCGAACAAGTTGCTGCTGTCATGGGCCGCATTCCCGGTATCGCCGATCTGGGAGTGCTCCAGGTTACCGGGCAGCCGGACCTCGATTTTGTTGTGGACCGCAAGAGCGCGGCGCGATACCAAATCAACGTAGCGGACGTCCAGGACGCGATCCAGACTGCTGTCGGAGGTAACGCTCTCACTCAGGTCCTGCAAGGCGAAGCGCGATACGATCTGGTGGCTCGTTATCTGCCTGCGTACCGGGATACGAGCGAAGCCATCCGAAATATTCGCTTGTTATCGCCATCGGGCGAGCGGGTTTCTCTCGCGCAGCTATGCAAAGTTCAGGAGGCCGATGAGGGTTCTGAAATCTATCGCGAAGGCAATGAGCGCTATGTCGCAATAAAGTACAGCGTTCGAGGCCGCGCGCTTGGCGACGCGGTCCGTGAAGCGATCCAGAAAGTCGGAGAACAAGTAAAACTTCCCCGCGGGTATCACATTAACTGGGAGGGTGAATATCAGAGCGAACTGCGCGCCGAAGCTCGGCTTTTGGTGATAGTACCGCTAACTGTGCTGCTGATCTTTGTCATTCTTTACACAATGTTCCGGTCGTTTAAGTGGGCACTGCTCATTCTCGTTAACGTGATGCTGGCCCGTATCGGAGGGCTGTTGGCACTGCTGGTTACGCACACGAATTTCAGCGTGTCTTCAGGTGTCGGCTTTCTGGCGCTCTTCGGTGTATCGGTTCAGACAGGCGTAATCATGCTCGAGTACATCAACCAGATGCGCGCGCGTGGCTTTTCGGTGGAAGATTCGGCGATAGAAGGCGCCGTGCTGAGACTGCGCCCAATTATGATGACCATGCTCGTGGCGACCCTCGGGTTGCTGCCGGCGGCACTTTCGCACGGCATCGGGTCCGATTCTCAGCGGCCGTTCGCGATTGTGATCGTAGGCGGTTTGATCTCCGACCTGGTTATGAGTATCTTCCTGTTACCGGCACTGTATGTCTGGATGGCCGGCGACAGAGATGTCTTGCCTGCCGTGGAGACGGAGGAGTTGTGAGAACAGATCGCTGAAACGTCGCCGGCCGCGCACGACAATGGCTTGCGACCTACAGCGCCCGTTCGACGACTTCGGTCAACTCCGCGGAGCTCAGCGCAATCGGATTCGCTTTCATACTGCTCGCGTCGGATGCTTTCTCGACCAGCTCAGGAATGCGATCGCGTGTGAGTCCCAGGGCGCCTGCGCGCTGCACGTGCAATCGGCCGGTCAATTCAGAGAGCCAGGGCGCCAGGTCTTCCGCAGTAGCAGCGTCGCTTCGGGTCAGAATGGCGGCTGCCTCCGCGTATTTCTGAAGCGCCGGATGCGAAGGCTCGCGGTTTCGCAACGCTCGAACATTGGCTTCGACTCCTTCCACCAGCAGCGCCGCGCAGATCGCTCCGTGTGGGGCGTCGATTATCCCGCCCAGCGGTCCTGCGAAGCCATGCACAACGCCCAAACCGGCATTCGCAAGCGATAGTCCACTCAGCAGGCTGGCGAACGACATCGATGTCCGTGCCTCTGCATCACGGCTGTTGTCGAACGCGCGAACAAGGGATACCCGGACGCGAGCCATCCCCTCGCGGCAAAACGTGTCGACGAGGGGATTTGCGCGTGCGCATACGAACGGTTCAATTAACTGCGTCAGCGTATCGAGGCCCGTGTAAGCGGTCACCTCCGGAGGCACGCTGAAGGTTAGCTCGGGATCGATCAACGCAACCTTCGCCAGCATTAACGGACTGCGCAGACTGGCTTTAACGCCATGCTCAGGTGACCCAATAACAGCATTGCGCGTCACCTCCGCGCCAGTTCCCGCTGTTGTCGGAACGGCGATGAACGGCAGCCCCGGGCGTTCAAAACTACGGCCTCGGCCTACAACTTCCATGTAATCGAGCGGCTCACCGGAGTTAGTCGCGAGAATCGCAATGGCTTTGGCTGCTTCGATTGCGCTGCCGCCGCCTGCGCCGACCTCCTGTTCTCGTCGGTGTTCCACACAAAGTAGCGCGCCTGCGCGTACCATCTGAATGGTCGGCTCGCCCGGCGTGGTGTGGACAATGACGTGAATGTTTGCTGCTTCGAGTCCGCGTCGCAGCTGGTCGAAGGATGCGGGGTTTTTGCCACAGACCAGCAGCGCGCGCACACCAAACTCGCGTGCGATGCCCGGCAACTCGGAAACCCTGCCCACGCCAAATACGAGGCGCGCCGCCGTCGCAAAGTCGAAACGCATCACCAATCCTGATCGGGTGGAAAGACGGTAGTGTACTCAATCCTCAGGCGCGGCTCTGCCATCATTCCCTCCACCGCGTCTCGCCACGTCTGGTAATGACCCGTCTCCCGGTGTGCGGCAGGCGCGTCCGCTGTGCGGTACGCTTCCATGAGCACAAAACGAGTCGGATCCTTTGCCTCCTGCAAAATATCGAAGCGGGCGATGCCGGGCTCTTGAACGCTGTTCCGCGCATTCTCAACGCTTGCTTCAAGGAAGGCTTGGACAAACTCGGGCTTCACATGAACGTTTACATGAATAATGTGCATGTACTTATTGTTTCGTGTCGAGCGGGTGTTCGGCTGCTTTGTAGAATTCTTCCTGAAGCTCCCGACTCTTTTGGTCGGCCTTGACTGCCTTTATCGCGGTTACGATATCCCCAATTTGAGCGTTCACATCGAACTCACCCAAAGTGCGATTTGCACCGGCGGCGTCGCCGGCATAGTGATTCGGAAAACGTGCATACCACCAGATGCCCGTATAGACTCCGGCAGGCAAATCCAGCCGCTGCAGGTCTGCTCCCGATTCCGTCGACGATCTCTCGGGATGCACCAGATCCGGCCGCGAAATCATGGTATGCGACGTTTCCGATTCGCCCGCATGCATGTCGAACTTTGATTTCGTCTCCGGACGTCCGGTGTGCTGCTCGCCATGAAGGTACACGTAAACAACGTAATCGTGCGGAGTTGCGAGTTGCGATTGAGCAAAGTAAGGAAGCAGGCTGCTGTTCCCCCCGTGTCCATTCACAATCAAGATCTTCTTGCAGCCGTTCCGCGCCATTTCGTCCGTAGTGGCTTGCAGAAGCTGAAGCTCGAGTGTCATTGGATACGCAATCGTTCCAGGTTGATGTCGTGCTTCAAAAATCTGACCGAAGTAATATTCCGGAAACACGACTGCGTACTCCTGCTCGGCAGCGTGTAGCGTTGCATACCGGACGTTTATCAGGTCCGTTCCCAGCGGCCCTTGTGGTCCATGCTTCTCGATGATGCCAAAGGGCAACAGGCAGGTACCCTGGCTCTTCTCTACAGCGTGAACAAAATCTCCAGCCGTAAGTTCCTCCCATTTAACAGGAAGGTTCTGCGCATGAACAGCGGCGCTTATGAATAGTGTTAGCGCCAGAATCCGAGTTTTCATCGCTTAATACGATATCGTGCGTGCCCTTGGCGTGTGTTGACGCCGCAGAATCCGAACGCGTGCGAGATCAGATGCCTGCAATTCGACGTTCGGGAACAGGCGCGGCAGGACTGAAGCACTGGAAGCGTTCGGTGGTCCAGGTTCCGGATGAGTGCCTGAGAGACTGCCAGAAGATGTGCTCGATGAGCTTCGCATCGACCACGGCTCGCAAATTGATGCGAACGCGAATGCATTGTGCAGGCGATGCCGCGAGATCTCCTTCAACGATCAATCCCTCGTCGTTGTCGGTTACGGCGAGCTTGAGATAAGAGCCTGGTGCTTCGGACAGCACCTTTAAATGTGCAATCGTCCCGCCGGCGTTCCTCAACGCGGTTTCTAATTCCTCCACAAGCGGCCCTAATAGCGCGGCAGCAGTCATCGGAGTTTCGAAACTCACACTGCCGGACCAGTTCAACCAGCCGAGTGCGGCCTCGGCTGCTGCATACTCGCGATAGTCAACTTCGATGAGCTTGGTTCCGGGCACAACTTCGCCCGACAATACTTCGTTGAGCCAGGCGTCCAAGCCGGTACCTTCCGATGCACTTAGGCGCATCGCGTTTACGCGGGGTAACTCCGGAAATGTCGCATGCGTCTCGCACTTACTAAACGCCACTATGTCGGCCTCTTGAAGTTGATGTTCAAACAGGAAGCGTACCTTGGAATCGGCCTGTTCCATTCTTCGCGCCTGACCAGGGTCGACGAGTACGGTCAACGGCGCCACTCGGTAACGTTCTGTGAAATCGCGCAAGAGTGGGCGCAATATCGTCGCTGCGAGATCGGTGCAGCTTCCGACTGGTTCTATAAAGATGACATCAGGGGCAAACTGTTCGAGGCGCTCGGCAGCCGAGATAAGGTCCGAGAAACGGCAGCAGAAGCAACCGCCCGTAACTTCGTCCGCCGAAATTCCCGCTGACCTTGCAAGCGCGGTATCGACCAGATCGCCTGCCTGGTCATTCAGGATGGCGGCCGGCCGCAGGCCCCGAGCACTCAGCAGCTTTGCAGCAGCGAGTATCAAAGTTGTCTTACCGGCTCCGAGAAAACCTCCGACCGGAACGATCCATGGCTTAGGCATGAAACATCACGGCTTCGCCTTCAGTTACGGTGACGGCATTCTGTAGCCGCACGACGACAG
>JAFARV010000748.1 GCA_019245255.1 Acidobacteriaceae bacterium
AGCGTAATGCTGTCATCGAAAACCATCGCCCCGGAGCGCACAATCTGCAAACTGATGGGCGTGCCGGGCGGGAGCGGTTCGGAACCGACGAGAATGCACGGGCCGAGGGCGCACGAGCGCGTGTACACTTTCGCTTGCGGGAGGTAAAGAGGATTCTCGCCTTCAATATCGCGCGAACTCATGTCGTTGCCGATTGTGTAGCCGGTTATTTTGCCTGACGGTGTCACGAGCAGCGTCAACTCAGGTTCGGGCACCGACCATGTGGCATCTTCCCGAAGCGCAACGGTGCCTTCTGTCCCAACCACACGATGCGGCGTCGTCTTGAAAAAGATTTCGGGGCGAGTGGCATTGTACACGCGATCGTAAAAATCACCGCCGCCTGCTGTTTTTGCCTCTTCCATCCTCGCCTCGCGGCTGCGCATGTAGGTGACACCCGCGCCCCACACCTCCTGATTGCCGATCGGAGCCAAAATCTGGCTCGATGCCGGCGTGCTCACCTGATTGAGCCCTTTCAACACCTTTGCCAGATGATCCTGCAGATCGTCACGCATTACCAGCGCGTCCCAGGACCGGATCGTCCAGCTATCGTCGGTATGAGAGTAGAACCGGTCCTTCTCTTCAAGCAGAAAGCCGTTGCTCAGGCGATAAAGCTTCATGGGTCTCCTATCAGTTGTACGATGCGACCAGTTCCCCGCTTGCATTAACGACTGAGAGGGCAGCGAAAATCCGGGTGAGGCCAGGCAGCCAACGCATGTTGAAGGTATAACATTTCACCCCACGTCTGGTAGAAGTTCCGGACACTTTTGGATGTAGCTGGAGCGCCGTGACCGAGTCCCACCAGAAAAGGACGTTTCGAATGGAAGCACCCGAACTTATAGTCCGGTATCTGCAGGATGCCGAGGCGGCTGAACGGAATTTTGAGGACACGCTGATGGCATTCGCGCACACTGGCGAACAGAACGAGGTAAAGCATCTATTCGATGTGGCTTCGACCCGAGCGCGAACACAGCACCAGCGATTGGAGGCGAGGCTGCGGGCTCTCGGAGGCACACCTTCGAAGGCAAAGAGCATTCTGGCGCACACGTTGGCGATGGCTCCGACAGTCGCGCAGATCGGGCACGAGCCGGCAGAAAAAAACACGCAGCACCTGATGGTGTGCGTTGGGGCCGCTTCGGCTGAGATGGCGATGTATGAATCACTGGCGACCGTCGCGGCCGCAGCAGGCGACACGGAAACGGAACGGCTCGCGCGCGAACTACAGTCAGAAGAACGCGATGATTACGAGAAGGCTTGGGCCTTGCTGGGCCCCAGCGCATTAGCAGCGTTTCAGACGATTGTGCAGCGCCACGCTGTGGCCTAGCCGGCCCATCGCGTGCGGTCTCGAAGGCCTCTTGGCAATCCACTGCCGCACTTTCTTGTTCATCTATCCGTATCTTTTCGACACTCTCTCGGTAATACATGAATAGAGAGTCAATTGACAGCCGAACAGGTATTCGATGATCACCACAAAGCCATATACCGCTTTGTCTACAGATTGCTTGGCCGGGCGGATCTCGCAGAAGACGTAACTCAGGACTGTTTCGTCGCGATTCTGCGGGACCCGCAACGCTGGAATGCAGCGCGCGGGGACATAAAGACGTACCTGTTTTCGATCGCGAGAAATCTTGCGTTTAAATGTCATCGCGACGAGCACCCGGAACTCCAGCTGGATATGGATGAGGACCGGGCGATGGCGGTGGCGGATCGAAGGGCGGACCAGGAACTATCGGCGGCGGTAGCTCAACTAGTCTCGCAATTACCGGATCTCCAGCGCGAGGCCTTGATTCTCTTTGAGTACGAAGGCTTTCAGCTCAGTGAGATTTCAAAGATAGTGAATGCGGATGTCGGAGTCGTGAAATCGCGACTGCACCGCGCGAGGCAGCGGTTGAAGCGCCAGCTTGAGCCTTACAGAAAGGTTGGAACCCATGAGAACGTTTGAGACGGACGAATTCAGCGATCTGGAGTTGAGGGAGATGCTAGCGTCCTGGACCGTTCCAGACCCATCACCGGAGCTGCGCGCGCGAGTTTTCGCTAAAGCCCGTACTGGATCCGCACGCATACAGAAGCCGGCTTTCGAGTTTCCAGCCACTGTCGAGACGCCTTGGTACGGCGGCGAAGGGCGTGCCGTAGGTGCATCGGTTCTGATTCACGCCGGCGTGGTGGGACTCTTGCTACTGATTTTTCAGAGCCCGCAGATGAAGAAGATGGTGCAGAAGGTGAGCGAGGTGTACTTCGTGCCGGCTTATAAACCGAAGCTGCCGCCAGCGGCGCAGAAGGCGGGCGGCGGTGGTGGCGGCGGGATGCACGAACCCAAGCCTGTTGTTCGCGGCGAAGCTCCCAAACCGGCACTGAAGCAGTTTATGCCTCCGGCGCTAGCGGTGGAGAAGCCGAAGCTGCCGCAGGTTCCGACCATTACAGCTCCCGCTCCGCCGATTCTGGCAGATACCTATGGAGACCCGCTTTCGAAGGCGCTGGATGTGTCGGGCGGTCCGGGTTCGCAGGGTTTGGGCCAGGGCCATGGGGGGGGCGTTGGTTCGGGCA
>JAFARV010000836.1 GCA_019245255.1 Acidobacteriaceae bacterium
ACTGACCGATACACTTCGCCGCCTGTGACAAGTACTGGAGATTCGGCGCCCCCGACGGCGTTGGTGGCGTACCGACCGCAATGAAGACCACATCAGCGTGCGGAATCGCGTCCGCATAACTGGTTGTAAAGTGCAGGTTTGCGGACGCTTCCTCCATCAACTCCGCCAGGCTGGGCTCGTAGATTGGGACTTTGCCTGCCTTGAGGTCACGGATTTTCTCTTCATCGGTGTCGAGGCAGAAGACCTGATGGCCAATGAACCCGAGGCAGACACCGGTCGTCAGACCGACGTACCCGGTCCCGATTATGGCTACTCGCATATGAATTGAAAGCTAGAGGAGACCCGGCCGACGGGGTCAATCCGATGATATCTCACGTCTTCGCCTCGGCCATGCTAAGAAGGACAGCTAAGAAGGATATTGTCCTCTTCGTCGGCTCCTGTGCCGGAATGCGCCGCAGTTCGGCGGAAGAGCTGCATGAGTGGACGCGCCTTCGTCATCGTTTCTTCAAACTCCGCGTGTGGGTCGGATAGAGCCGTAATCGCCCCTCCGATGCCGTATTGCAGGATTCCGTTGTTCAGGACAGCTGTGCGGATCACCATACTTAAGTCCACGGCCCCGGTTACGGCCCAGTAGCCGATACAGCCCGAATAAATGCCCCGAGGGCCGCCCTCGAGCCGATCTATGAATTGCATGGTCCGGATCTTGGGGGCGCCGGTCATGGAGCCGCCGGGGAATGCGGCGCGTACACAATCGACCGCCGAGCAGCCTGGACGCAGTTTTGCGCGCACTGTACTAACAAGCTGGTGGACCGAAGCATAGGTCTCGACTGCAAAGAGTTTTGTCACTTCGACGGTGCCCGTCTCAGCGCAGCGGCCGAGATCGTTGCGTACCAGGTCCACGATCATCAGGTTTTCCGCGCGGTCCTTCTCGCTCGCAGCTAACTCGGCGGCGATCTTCCGGTCTTGCGCCGCGTCAGTTGCACGGGCGCGAGTTCCCTTCATCGGTCTCGATTCAACGATGCCGCCGGGTGAAATGGAAAGGAATCGCTCCGGCGAACTGCTCAGAACCGCGAGCGGGCCAAAACGAAAAAAAGCGCCGAACGGGGTTCCGTTTGTCGCTCGCAATTGACGGTACAGCGACCAAGGTGGAGAATTTGTTCGAGCGCCAATGCTGTTTGTGAGGCAAATTTCGTAGCTCTCGCCTTCGCGAATGGCCTTTTTACACGTGGTGATACGGTCGAGGTAATCAGTTTCCTGAATACGAAGCTGAACGTTGCTGTATTCAGCTTGGAGGGCAGGGGACAGTCCCTGGTCCCGTGAAGCAAGTTGCGTGAGGCGCGCCTCCATATCGTCCTGCCATTGCGGCACAGACTCGTGTTCGACAGCCACCAACCAAACGCTACCGCGGCAGTGATCGAAGAGAATCACGCGGTCGGCGAAGATCATTGCGGCATCGGGATGGGTTGAGTGGTGGACGACATCGCCGCCGCACTCCGCTTTCAGCTCATAACCGATATATCCGATCCACCCGGGTGCGAATGCAAACGGCAACTCCGGCGTGTCCGCCCGAAAAGAAGCCAGGTTGTTCTCAAGCCAATCAAAGAATCCGGTGTTAATTTGTTCCGTTGCGGTGCTTGAAACCAGCGTTAATTGCCGATCGCGAAGTTGGTACGTCAGACATCGTGAGAGCGGCCCGGTATTGTCTCCCATAACGGAGAAGCGTGCGTTTTCGGCGCCAGTCAAGCTGCTGCTATCGAGCCAGAACGCAAACGGGGAAGCGGCAAAGAGCTCGTCAAAAACGGTTTCGGGGTCGAGTTTGAGCCGGAGTTCTCTGGAAGATATGGTGATGCGAGTTGGCGGGCGTTGTAGGTTTTTCTGGCGAGGTTTCGCGCGACGAGGATGGTAGTTCGGCAGATTTGCGTTCGCTGAGCTGAAATTTCGTAGAATTCTTTCGCCGTACTCGGTGCAGATCGACTCAGGATGGAACTGGAGTCCCCAAGCGGGGCGCGACCGGTGGCGCACGGCCATGACGAGGTTGTCTGCCGTCCAGGCGATTACCTCGAGTTCTTCGGGAACTGCGGTGACAACGAGCGAGTGATAGCGCACGGCATAGAAGGGAGACGGCACGCCCTCAAACAGGCCGGCGCCGGCGTGGAAGACCTGGGAAATCCGGCCATGATAAGGCTCGGGAGCGATTTCCACCTTGCCCCCGAGCGCCGATGAGAGTCCCTGATGGCCCAGACACACGCCGAGCAGCGGGAGACGACAGTGCCGGACTAGAGAAGCGCATATGCCGAAGTCGCATTGCTTCTCGGGGTGACCTGGTCCGGGCGAGATTACGACATTATCGAAATCGCGAAGACGCTCCGGATCCCAGTCCGGCTCATCATTCCGGATAACTTCGGGTTCTTCGCCATTCACGATCGCGAGCAGGTGGAACAGGTTGTAGGTGAAGGAATCGTAGTTATCGACAATTAGCGAGCGCATACCCCGGCTGCGAGTCTCGGGACTGGGAGTCCAGCTAAACGAAGTTTCTCATGCCGCATCGTGGGCCGACCGAGCGGCATTTTCGGAGATTCCGGTTGAAGGTTTCGCGATAGGTGTTTCGCGCCGGAGGCCCGGTAATGCGGCCGCGCTATACTCAAGGAGCCCCGTCGATAAGGGGACTGAGAAGTCACAAGTCTAGGGTCGATCACGATCGACGCGACAAAGGGAGAACCGGATCGGTTCTCCCTTTCGCTTTATAAAGG
Organism: Acidobacteriaceae bacterium; assembly: GCA_019245255.1. Classification (GTDB taxonomy): domain Bacteria; phylum Acidobacteriota; class Terriglobia; order Bryobacterales; family Bryobacteraceae; genus Bog-105. The sequence continues at coordinate 2,751 of JAFARV010000836.1, forward strand.
GGGGAATTTCAAGCGTAGCTGGGCTCGAGGGACGTGTCGTCGACCATCGATTTGAGTTCGTCGACCATCTGTTGCAACGCGCGTGCCTGGGAATCCATCTGGCGGCTGGCCGTGCTTCCTTCGTGTGCGCTGGCAGCGGTGCGCTGCGTGACTTTTTCCATGCGCGCTAGACCTTCGGAGACCTGCGCGATACCTCTTGCCTGCTCCTGGCTGGCAGCGTTGACACTACCGACCATCTGCCTGACCTGAGCCGCGCTTTCTGTAATGGCGTGGATAACCGCCACCACTTCGTTCAGCTTGGTACTGCCCTCGTTCGAACTGGCGACCGCAGCAGCAATCATCTCACCGGTATTGCGCGCGGCCTCTGAACAGCGCTGGGCGAGCGTGCGGACCTCGTCGGCTACCACAGCGAATCCAAGACCCGCTTCACCGGCGCGGGCGGCCTCGACGGCAGCATTCAAGGCGAGAAGGTTGGTTTGTGACGCAATCTGCTCAATTACTGTAATGATCTGAGCAACCTTTTTGCTGGATGCCGTGATGCTTTGCATGCTCGCGATCATCTGCTCGAGCGCGAGGTTTGCCTGTTGCACCTGAGAATCGACCTTGGTTACCACGGCGGCAGCAGCCTGTGCGTTTTCCGCATTCCGCTGCGTCATGGAACTGATCTCGGTGCTCGACGCAGACGTCTCTTCGAGTGACGCTGCCTGTTCCCCGGCGCCGGAGGCGAGGCGCTGGCTGAGCACAGAGATTTGCTCGGAAGCCTGAATGACCTCGTCAGCCATCCCGGACATGCGGGAGGACATCTGACGGAGTGTCCCCGATACACCGCGTGAAACCCAAACCACCAAAGCACCGATGAACAAGGACACCAAGAGAAGTCCGATTGCCATCCAACGGCTCCGAACGGGCAATTGTACGGCCCGGCTCTTTTCTTGTTCGAGGCTGCGGTGCTCGATGCTTAGAATCTGGCTGGCGGCCTCGCGAACGTGGTCGGCCTGCGGGGTGACCTTCTCATCGAATACTTTGAACGCGTTCTGATAATCCTGCTTACTGCAGAGCTGCCACATCTCTTCGTCAGCCGGCAGCCAATCGTTTACTGCCGCCCCGATACGCGCATTGGCGGAGCGCCCTTCGGTGGTTGCCGTAAGGCTTCGGAGCTGAGCCATGTTTGCCTCGAGACTCTTAGCGGCGCTCGCAAAATTGTCATGAAGTTCGCCGGCCTTAGACTGATCGCCGAGCGCGAGTCGGAGCAGGAGCCCGCGCTCTGCGCTTAACATATTGGCGGCATCGGTTGCAGTGGCACCCGCCAGCTCCATGCTGCGGGATGTTACGGAAGCCGTCTGCGACAATTCAGTTCCCAGAGACCCCGTAGTGTAGAGAGAGGAAACGCTCAGCAACACACTGAGACCGAGGAAGCTGACGCTTCCTGCCATTAATTTTTTTCCGATTGTCATAACAACTGTCGAGGTATGAGTCTTATGCGCCGAAGGCAAAACTGACGCGGACTACTGCTTTCGAAGGCTTTCCATCTGCTCCGGCAAATGGCTTGAACATCCAACCCTTTCCGGCCCTTGCCGCTGCTCCTCCAAGAATCGGATTTCCAGAGATGACGTCGGTTTTTTCGACACTGCCGCTTTCCCCGACGGTCAAATCGACCACAACTCGACCGGAGAGATGGGCTTGCTTTGCGATGGGTGGAACCGTCGGAATTACCTTCGCAACCACCGATTTCATGGCTTCGTCCTCGGAAATGCGCAGCATGTCAGCATGGAGACTCTGAGCAAAGCAGCTGAACAGAATGAGTGCAATACCGCTTATCGTTGAGATCCGCGGAGATGCAGAATGATTTATACACTTAATTGAAAACATATTCTTGAGCACCTGGAATGCTTATCGGCCGCGAGGTGAAGAACTTTACCCTCGCTTACGTATGTGGAGTAAAAAGGTACTCCTGAAGCCAAGGATTATTCCGGTATGGCGATATCTCCGGGTGATGATGGGGTAATGCACGTTGCACGAAGGATGGAGCGGATTGAGGTAGAGTCGGCATTCGACGTTCTAGTCAAGGCGCGAGCACTCGAGGCGCAAGGGCGCAGCGTCATTCATCTGGAGATCGGCGAGCCGGATTTTCCGACGCCGGAACGCATTGTGAACGCGGCTAAGATGGCGCTCGATGAAGGCTGGACCCACTATGGACCGACTCAGGGATTTCCGGAACTGAGAGACGCTATTGCTGCGTACGTGTCACGGACACGCAACGTTACCGTTGGAGCTGAACATGTGTGTGTGGTACCGGGTGGGAAGCCCATCATGTTTTTCGTCATGCTGGCATTACTCGAGCCAGGAGACGAGGTGATTTATCCCGATCCCGGCTTCCCGATATACCGATCGATG
>JAFARV010000998.1 GCA_019245255.1 Acidobacteriaceae bacterium
ACTGACGCTACGTCTATATGACCGTGAAGCGCGCCAATGGCGCCTCTATTGGGCGAACAGCCGAATCGGTCGCCTCGATCCGCCCCAAGTCGGCGACTTCCGCGACGGCCGCGGCGATTTCTATACCACCGACACCATCAACGGCAAAATCGTTCTCATCCGCTATGACTGGACCCGGATGAACTCCGGTGCGCCGCACTTCGAGCAGGCCTTCTCTCCTGACGGTGGCAAGACATGGGAGGTGAACTGGATTACTGACCAGACTCGCACGGGAGAAGCCATCTGGGGTCAGCCGCAGCCAGGCCGTTCCAGCACACCGCCGTCCGGCTCAGTTCCCGCATCGCAATCCACAGCGCGCGATGCACAACACGACTTCGACTTCGACTTTGGCGCATGGAAAATACTTATCCGTCGCCGGCTTCATCCACTCACCGGTTCTGACGAGTGGACCACGATGGAAGGCACCACCGTCACTAACAAAATCTGGAACGGCCGCGCCAATCTCGCCACTGTAGAAGCCGATGGCCCGACTGGGCACCTCGAACTGCTTGCTCTGCGTTTATACGATCCGCAGGCCCACCAGTGGAGCATTAGCTTCGCCAACAGTGACTCCTCAGTCCTCAGCGTTCCCGCTGTCGGCACCTTCACCAACGGCCGCGGTGAGTTCTACGATAGCGAAATCTACCGCGGCCGGAATATCCTGGTTCGTTTTTCCATCTGGCCGGTGTCGCCGAAGGAGGTGCATGCCGAACAAGCCTTCTCCACCGATGGCGGTCAAACCTGGGAGACCAACTTGATCAATACCTACTCCCGGCTGAGCGAACGAGGCGCCGATCCCGCGAACTGAGCGTGACAGACCGGTGAGGACTCCTCAAACCTATTTGACAGTCGTACTGTCGGGAACGGCACTATCGGGCTGATACCCGGCGCGACGAACGATCCGGCCACCTTCGACAAGTTCGAAATTCCCGCGGCGCCACATTGCACTGCTCGAGACGTAACTTGCAACCCACAACGCAAAGCCAAGCAGATCCCGCAGCGGATACAGCCAGCACTTAGTCAGGCAATTACGATCTCCTGCAACACCGTATCCGATTGCAACCGACTCGATCACACGATTTACGAACGCCCAGCCGAGAAGTGCGAATCCCAGCAGCGGGTGGCCGAGCATCAACGCTCCCAGCAGCCCGAAAATGCCGTACGGCATGGCAAACACCAGTCCCGTGCCCAGGTGTCCTTTCGGACGTGAGTATTTTGTGCCGGTAGCCCAGCGCATCTGTCGCCCCCACATGCGCCGAAACGTCATGGGAGGCACTACGTGATCCACCACGTGCCCCGACAGCGCGACATGATACCCCCGTTCCGCAATCAGGTTTCCGATAACGAAATCATTCGAGAGGTACTCGCCGGTTGTCTCGTATCCACCGATAGCCTCCAACGCATCCCGCCGTACGGCGATCGTAGGACCAAGTCCAAATTTGATCCCTTCCATCAGGTAGGCAGTCAACACTCCTGCACTAAATTCAACACTCATTCCGATCGCATCGAGCAGGGACCAGAACCCGCCCGCGTTAAAGCCGCGAAAGATGCACGTCACCATCCCTGTCTTCGACTTCAGCATCGGAGGCACCAGGTCGCGGAGATAACTCGGTCCAACCCGTACGTCGCTGTCGCTGGTCACGAGAATGTCGAAGCGCGCCTCCTCGGCAAGTCGTGAAAACTTGTAGGCTGGGGGATTTGGCCACGGCGGCGGTCCCGTGAAGAGCAATCTCGACGGAATCTCCGGGTGCCGGTCGCATACTTTTCGAACGACCGGCACAGCGGTGTCGCTCTCGTTGTCAACTGCAAACAAAATCTCGAAGCTCGGGTACTTCTGGCGGAAGAAGCTTTCTAAATTCCGTTCCATCTGCGACTCGAGGCCATGCAGCGGTTTTAGTATGGAGACCGGCAGCAGTTGCTGATTGCGGAGGGAACTTGCTTCCTTGTGCTGGCGGGCGGAGTCGCGATGAAACTTAAATCCTCCCATCAAAGCCAGGCACAGGAAGACTGTGGACGAAAGTGTCCCAACGCCTGCCAACACAAGCAGGGCGGTCGCGAAGGCGGTCAGCACCCCCTATTATGGCACCCGGTGACCCTTTGCGCGCTTGCCGCTCTGGTCTTCACGATCCTTCGCGGCGTCCTCTTCCAGTTGCTCGTTTGGCTTCTTGTTGTTCATGGCGTAGTAGCCCTCGAGCGTCGCATGCGAGTCCACACTGTCTTCCAGCGTCCTCGCCGCCTCCTTCTCGAGTTCCGCACTACTTTCCACCATGTCTTCGGGTCTTTCGTGCTCTCTTTGATCCGGCATGTGAGTGCTTTCTATTTGCTGGACTCCGGCGCGGCGGCGCTTGTTTCCGGCATTCGCGGATACACAATCTGTAAACCCGTTACCTGGGCCCAAGGAGTAAGCGTATGCGGTTTGGCGCTTTTCTCGCTCAAAATGTCGAGCACATCAAAGCCGCGAATGAGAAGCGCATCCCCGACGAGCGAGCGGTGGCACCGCCACGGCACTGCTTCCGCGCACATGACAACGGTCCGGGTTGCGCCGGCGATCGCGATCAGATCGTCCAGCGCTTGCACGAATTCGCCGGTTTGCATGTAATCCGCGTAACCGCGAAAGGAAAGGTTTTCCCACCCGAGATTTGGCGAGTCCGCACGCGGGCGGCGAAGCCCGCCCAGCCCCTTCATATGCAGGTAGGAAATGTGTCGCTCTTCGAGCAGACCGCGCAGGGCACTCTGGTCATATTGGGGATTGCGGCGCGATCGAGGTACCGTCCGTATGTCGGCCAGAGTTGTGATTCCGAATGTACCGAGAATCTCGAGAAATCGCTCAGCCGGGCGTGTCGAGTGCCCGATCGTGTAGATCGGTCCGCGTGTCATCTAAGAACGATCATGTAATATAAAACGCGTTCCCGTTGCGGACTTGCCATCGACGTGTGAGGGGCAAGCGGCTCGGATCTTAAGGAGCAGCATGGCAAGGTTTTCAGGAAAAAACATATTAGTCACAGGAGCCTCATCCGGAATCGGCGAGGCAGTTGCAATTCGCTTGGCTCAGGAAGGTGGAAACGTCGCGATTAATTACAACAGCGGAGCCGATCGCGCAGAGAACGTCAGAAAGAAAGCCGAGGAGGCCGGCGTCTCCGGTGGCAACAAAAGTGGCCGCCATCTGACCGTTAAGGCGAACCTAGCGGATGAGCAGCAAATCACCGGGATGTTCCAGCAGGTCCTGAAGGAGTTTGGCACCCTCGACGTCCTGATCAACAACTCCGGTATTCAGAAGCCCGTGCCCAGCCACGAGCTGACGTCAGCCGATTTCGACCAGATACTGAACGTCAATCTTCGAGGTGCGTTTCTATGCTCGCGCGAGGCCATCAAGCACTGGTTATCGCGCAGCGCAAAAGGTGTGATCGTGAATAACTCGAGCGTCCACGAGATCATCCCGAAGCCGAAATATCTGCCATATTCCATCAGTAAGGGCGGGATGGAGAACATGACGAAAAGTCTCGCCCTTGAGTACGCCGATCGCAACATCCGCATCAATGCGGTCGGCCCGGGCGCGATCGTAACCCCGATCAACAATGCCTGGATCAACAACCCTAAGGCGCGAGCAGAAGTGGAGAGCCACATCCCGATGGGTCGCGCCGGCGAAGTCGAGGAGATATCCTCCGTATTCGCCTTCCTCGCGTCGGATGAGGCCTCTTACGTTACCGGTCAGACTCTGTTCGCCTGCGGTGGACTGACCCTCTATCCGGAGTTTCGCGTCGCTTGGTCGTCCGGTGAGTAGACCGGCGAAACGGCACCGGCTTAGTACCTAATTGCCATAAATTCTGATACGCAGCAGGCGGCGTGTGGGGCAGGATGGTATCCTGCGCACCGATTGCCAATCGGGGCAACTGGGCGGGTTACGAATGCGTTAGCAACCGGCCCTACAGCGCTACAAACCTATACGCAAACTTCTGCAATTAGGCACTAGCCGCCGCGCACAACCATAGCGCGTAAAAACACGTTGTAGCCGAACGCTTCGCACGCGATTGCCCCTGTAATGGAGATCACCACGCAGACGAGCAAAACCAGCGCGTACTGAAGAGCGGTCAGCATCATCGTAGACGGACGCGCGAAGAGGGCTCGTTGCACCAGGAAGGCGCAATATACCTGCACTCCGTAGAACGCGAACGCCAGAACATGCGCGGCCGCCGTGAGCCCCCCTACGATACCCTGCCCCGCACGGGCCGCTGCGACTGCACACGTGATCGATAAGTAGAGGACCAAAATCGGCACACCAAGGGCCAAAAGCAGACGTAGCAAGTTCTTCCCCTGGTATCTGCTGCGATCTCGCACACTCTGTGGTGCCGAGGCTTATCCCTACCTCTTCTCCTCTGTCAAGCGATTTTACTGCTTTCTGCGCATGCCCGCGATCACTCGCGATCTCAATGTCGATCGGGCGCAGGCGAAGCGCGCCGAACGCTTCAATGCTCTTGGGGTATGCTGCATCTAAGCCATCCCGCGCGGAGCAAACGTCTTTGAGAGCCAGCCTGAAAGTGCGTACTCTCGTTTGGGTTCTGCTGATGACTTTAAGCTTCAGCGGAGTAGCGGCTTCGGCCGATCCCGCGGGAGAATATGCAAAACACCTTGCCGCTTTGAGTAAGCTGTCGATCGCCGTAGCGGAAGCTATGCCAGCCGACCGCTACGGGTTTCGTCCGCACCCGGAGTCGATGACGTTTGGCCAGCTGATGTCTCACATTGCGGCAACGAATTATCAGTTTTGCGCTGGTCTGAAGGATTCTAATCCCCCTGATTTGCCTTCGCCCACCGTAAAAGATGGAACGGTCAAGTTCTTGAGCGATTCCTTCGATTACTGTTCCGGCATCATTGCGGGATTGACAGAGGAACAACTGATTCGTGCGCACAACTCGCCTGACGGGCGGCTACCCGGAAGAGAGGTTTTGCTCGCCATGTACGTTCACGTTGCACACCATCGCGGGCAAGCGGAAATTTACCTGCGCGACAACGGTATAAAGCCGCCGCCATATAGGATTTAGAGCGCAATCCCGTTCAGCCCACCAGACCAAGTCCTCGAAAGCCGACGAGTCAAACTCGACCCTTCTCACAATCCAAGCTTTGCGGCGGCCTCATCGAGAGATATGCCGTCGCGCCGCTCTAAAGACGCGAGAAGGCGATCCTTCATTGTTTTCGATTTGAGCAGGTAGGCAGTTTCACGGTCCGATGTGATCTCTCTCCATAGCTCAATGGGAACGATCACTGCGGTCGGCTCGCCTGCTTCGTTAGAGACGATCTGGATATCGCGATCCGGCACAATTTGAGCTTACTCTTTATTTCGCGAGTCGTTGGTCCGCCAGACCTGGCTTCCTTACTTCCCAAACCGGGCCTACGCCGCCGCTACAAGCTGCTTCGGCTTCGAGCCCCTCAGTCCGTAATAGGTGATGTAAAGGTAGCAAATCAACGGCAGGATGAATGCGTGATGCACGCCGATGCGGTCGGCAAACATGCCCTGAACCCAGGGGATGATTGCGCCGCCGACTATCGCCATAACCAGCAGCCCGGAGCCTTCCCCGGTTAGCGGCCCCAAGCCCGCAATGCCAAGCGTGAAAATGGTCGGGAACATGATCGAGTTGAACAATCCGACTGCCAGGATGCTCCACATCGCGACATTCCCGAAGCTCAACATCGAAAGCAGCACCAGAAGAAATGCGACGAAAGCAGCTGTGCCCAGCACCTTGCCCGGATTTAGCTTCTGCAGGATGGCCGCTCCGATGAACCGCCCCACCATGGCGCCGCCCCAATAATAGCTCAGATACTCTGCCGCCCTCTGCAAGGTCAAATTCCCAATCTCCTTCTGGTTCAGGTAATTCACCAGAAAGCTGCCGATTGCAACCTCCGCACCGACATACAGAAAAATCGCCACGACGCCCAGGATAAGATGACGCTGTTCCCAAAGCCGGATCGCGTGTTTGCTGTTGGGATCCTCGATTGCGGTGGTGTCGACATCTCCCAAGAGCTTTGGAAGCTCAAACATGCCGATTACTGCGGCGAGAACAATCAGGGCGATTGCCAGGCCGATATACGGCACTTTTACGGTGGACGCTTCATGCACCCTGTAGCTCTGACGCGCTTCGGGCGAGAGGGCCGCGATCTGGACGGCTGTCAGCACCGTCGCGCCGATAATGAGCCAGCCCCCGAATCGAGGCGCAACCGTGGTACCAAGCGAATTGAATGCCTGAGTCAGATTGAGCCTGCTCGATGCCGTTTCCGGTTTTCCTAGCACCGCTACATACGGATTTGCGGCCACCTGCAGTGCGGTAATTCCTGTCGCAAGCACCACTGCCGCGACAAGAAACAGCGGGTATGAGGGCACATTCGCCGCGGGAACCATTAGGAATCCACCGAGCGCCATCGTCAACAACCCAAGCACCATCGTCTTCTGATACCCGATCCATTCGACAACTTTGCCCGACGGTACGCCGAAGACGGCATAAGCGGAAAAGAACACCAGCTGAACCCGCATCCTCTGCTCATAGTTCAAATCGAAGATGTTCCCCAGGTGCGGAATCAGAACGTCATTGAGACATGTTATGAATCCCCACATGAAAAACAGCGTGGTCACCACCGCCATGGCGGCCGTGTAGTTCGTGCTCTCGCCCTGCGGAGTAATTACTGCTGCCGGTTTCGTTACCGTCGAGATCGCCATAGCTAACTAATAGATTCCTTTTGTTTCTACAATCATTTCAATGCGGATTGCGGCGTTACGTGCAAAGTTTGCTTGGCGTCAACGTGCTGGAACTCCATCGGGAAGCTCGTTCCAACGTAATAAGCAGGCCATTGATCTTTGTAATGAGGCGACGCGACGTGGCCTGACTCCCCAGTCGTCACGTCTGCAACTGATTTCTCCAAGTCACCAAAATCCACAACCACCCGCTCCGATGGCCCCAGCGTCTTAGTTGTCTGTTTTACTGTTGTCCCCGACCCGCTCATCTCAACCGGCCCGATGTCGAAGTAACCGTTTACCAGTGGCAGTTGCTTGCCGACCGGATGAGCTAGCGTCCACTCGAGCGCCCGTCCCCAGCGCCACCTCGAAACCGGCGTGCCTTGCAGCGATCGGCCATGTTCGAGTGCCGAACCTAGACAACCGATCAGCCACTGATCCCAATCATCCCCGGGCACCCAGCCAGAAGGGCGCTGCTCGAGTAAATGCTGAATTACGAACGGACGAGGGAAAATCGGCGGAACGAATTCCCCCTTCGGCCGCACAGACGGCACGTTGCCCTGCTTGGGGTCGGCCGTTGGGGCAAGTTGCCCATGCTCGGATATAGCGGAGGTATTGATGACAGAAAGCACGAGTGCCGAACCAAGCTCGTTGCTGACCAATTCCGTGATCATCGGCGCTGCTTCAGCCCTGTCCATTTGCCCATTCCAGTTCTCGAGCACTGGAATTGCCTGTTTCACCAATGCGTCGTTGCTTGGGTGCTTGTGCACAGCAGCCACGAGTTGGCGCGCCAGAAAGTGGTCGTAAACCGAATAAACGTCCTTTTGGATGGCGAGCACGTCGCGAACCTCGACTTTAGATCTCGCGAGAAGTCGTGCTCGAACCTGCCGGACCCGGTAAGGGTCCGCGTAACTCCCGCTTACTCGATACGGATAGTCGGCCGGAAAGGGATTTTGATTCGAGGTAGCAATCACACCCGAGGCGGGGTTGTACAAGCTTGGCATCTGATCCGTCGGAATATAGCCATCCCATTCGTATTTCCCCGAGGCGCCGTCGAGAGGGACATCGCCATCGAAGTCGCGTCGTATGGGCACGCGACCCGCAGCTTGGTAGCCGATATTGCCGGCTCGGTCGGCATAAACGAAATTCTGCGGTGGACCCCAAAACTGCTGTACTGCTGACCGGAACTCGCCCCAGTTGTGCGCGTTATCAATTGCCCAGAAAGGAAAACTGAACCCGTCACTTGCCGTCCATCGCATCGCAAAACTCTTGCCGCCTTCAGACGCAAGGATCGGCCCATGGCGGGTGATCCAAACGTCCACGCGCACGGGCTTCTGACCGCGTACACCGATGAACTCCTCATCGAGTTGCGCCTGCTCTACTTTGCCTTGATAGATGTAGCGGCCTGACCGCTGGTCGAGCTGCTCTGCATAGAGATCCATCACGTCCGACTGTAAGTTGGTCACGCCCCACGCAATCTGCTCATTGTGGCCCAGGATCACCCCGGGCACTCCAGGTAGAGAACACCCCGTTACGTTCAATCCGGGCGCCTTCAGATGCACCAGATACCAGGTCGGCGGGATCCCGTATTCCAGATGCGTGTCGTTGGCGAGCATCGGCTTGCCATCAACCGTATGCGCACCCGATACCGCCCAAGCATTCGAGCCGGGACTCAGCGGACCTCCTTGTACCCCGGGAAACAGCAGCCTCATTCGCTCCGGATTGGATGCGTGCGCAAACAACGCCGCTCTCTCGAGATCCGATCCGGCGCTATCCGTAAGCTGCCGATACATCACCAGACCAACGACAATCGAATCGGCAACTGTCCACGGCTTCGGGTCATAACTTTGTCCGGGTATCGAGAACTCGAGCGGGTATCTGCCGCCGGCAGAGTTGATGAAGTAATTGACTCCCCGTGCGTACTGAACAAAAACGCTCCGGTCCTCAGGGCTCAGGCGTTGAACCGCCGCTTCGGCAAGAGCGCGCATGCGCATCCGCCGCGAACGCTCATCACTACTCAACACGCCCCGCCCGAAGACTTCAGCCAGTTCGCCATCGCCGAATCGCCGGAGCCCGTCCATTTGCCACAAACGGTCTTCGGCTGTTGCAAACCCTTGCAGAAAGACTGCGTCCTGCCAGGAGCCCGCCTCAATGTGCGGAACGCCGCGCGCATCGCGCTTTATCACCGCAGCGCCACCAATCGGCGCGCTGATCTCGCCTGAGGTTTTTGGAAGAGGGCGGAGAGCGTACCAATAAACCGCCACCGCTATGAGCACAACGAGAATGGCTATGCTCACATTAATGATGCGCACCACTCGGGTCAGCACTGACCGATTTTACTCTGTACGCGCAAAACTACTGGCGCACCCGCACGCTCGCCCGCGATGAGTCTCCGCTTCATTCTTCTCATACTCATCCTGATCACGAACGGGTTCTTCGCGGCCGCTGAAGTGTCGCTCGTTTCCGTTCGTCAGTCGCGCTTGCAAGAACTGGCACAGCAGGGTCACGCCGGGGCCCAAAGCGCGCTAAGCCTGCTCGCTAATCCGGGACGTCTGCTCTCGGTGACTCAGGTAGGCGTCACGCTGGCGAGTCTCGGTCTTGGCTGGGCCGGCGAAGGCTTTCTGTACTCGCTTCTCCGTAATGCACTTGATTCGATTGGCCATCACGCCTCACCCATCGTCATGCACGGGAGCGCTTTCGCACTCGCTTTTCTCGTCATCAGCTATTGTCACGTGATCGTTGGCGAAGTGGTTCCCAAAAACCTGGCCATCGAGAAGTCCGACCGGATCGCGATGATCTCAGCCCCGGGTCTACTGGTTTTTTACCGCCTCTCGCAGCCGTTCGTCGTGGTAATCGAGCGCTCCTCCGGGCTGATCCTGCGGCTACTCGGGCTCGGTAATGTTGGCCACGAACGCGGTGGGCACACACCCGAGGAGCTGAAATACATCATTCAGTCGAGCCGGCACGAAGGGCACCTGGAACCGTTTCAGGAGCTTGCTATTCAGCACGTCCTCGAACTCTCCGACTATCTGGCGCGCGAAATCATGACACCCCGCCACAGCATCGTGTCTCTTTCGGTCGACGCAAGCCTCGAAGAAGTCCTTAGCTGCATGGCCGAACACAAATTCACCCGCATCCCTATTTACGAAGATCGGCCCGAACAGATCATCGGGATCGTACATTACAAGGATCTGATGCGCGTATGGGATGAACGCCGATTTGCGCATGACCGCCGCCGCACTGCCAGGCCGTTCCGTCTGCGCCGGTTTGTCCGTCCGCCCCTCGTGGTCCCTGAAACCAAACCTCTAAATCAACTTGTCGACGAGTTCAAGAAAGCGCACACGCATCTGGCGCTGGTTGTGGATGAGTTCGGAACTGTCACCGGGCTCGTCACCTTGAGCGACGTGCTCGCGGAGATTTTCGGCGATATTGGCGATGAGCACGACGTCGTGCGTCCGGCGCCATCTCAACAAGAGGTGCTGCAGCTCGAAGGCAGCACCAGCATCCGCGACCTGGAGGTCCGCTACAAGTTGGTTCTGCCGTCCGAATCCGGCTTTGAAACGCTGGCGGGATTTCTGCTGTTTCAGCTCGGGCATATTCCGAAGATCATGGATTCCATCGAATACGGCTCGCGCCGGTTCACGATAACTGAGATGGACCGCAATCGCATCGCAAAGGTCCTGGTCGAGAAAATCGAACCTAAGGAACAGCCGGATCCCGTGAACGAAGGTTAGTTGATAAGTTTAGCTTGTGTACTCGCTGGTCCGCCACGGCGCCAAGATACCGCCGCAGCGGGAGTTTCGTTACCGGATGTCTGAGGTCCGGCGCAATCTCGAGCAAGGGCTCCAGCACAAACCGCCGTTCGAGCATCCGTGGATGCGGGACGGTCAATTGTGGTGTGTCGATCAAGGCGCTCCCATAAAGCAGTACGTCGATGTCGAGTGTGCGCGGCCCGCGCGCAACCGCTCGAGTACGCATGCGTCCTGATTCGCGCTCGATCTTCTGCAGCGCGCCCATCAACTGAATAGGAAACAGTGCGGTTTCACACTGCACGGCAATGTTCACGAACCACGGCTGATCGATGACGTCCCGTGGCGCGGTCTCGTAGAGACTCGAACGCGCGTTGACGTGCACGCCAACGTCTTCTAAACGAGCGAGTGCACGCGAGATATTGGCTTCGCGGTCGCCCAGATTGGAGCCAAGCGAAAGATAAACCGTTTTCAACCGCACTATGCCAGAGTGTAACCTGCGTGGCAGTATCCTCGACAGCAGAGGAGGTCGACCTCACTCCTGTCGAAGTGCCTCGATCGGCTGCACCTGCGCGGCACGGCGCGCCGGAATCCAACTTGCCACCAGGGCCACTACCAGCAGCAGGGACACGGCGGTTAGGAGCGTCGCCGGATCGTTCGGCGCAACACCGTAGAGCATGGACCGGACCAGACCCATTGCAAGCAAGGACGCACCTGCGCCGGTAGCGACTCCGATGACTGCAATCCTCGAAGCGTCGCGCAACACCATCGCCAGTACCTGTCGCGGAACTGCCCCCAGTGCCAGGCGAATGCCGATCTCGTTTGTCCGCTGCGCTACCGAATAAGCCGTGACTCCGTAAATGCCGATCGTGGCCAAAACCAGCGCCAGAAAACCGAAACCGGACGTGAGTACAACAAAGAGCCGCTCCTGCTGGAGATCCGCATCTACTTGCTGCTCTTCGCTGCGCACGTTCATCAAGGGAACATCCGGATCTGCCATGTGCATCACGCGGCGCAATGCTGGAAGTACGGCGTCAGGCTTCCCTCGCGTGCGAATTTCGTATGTCATTCCGCCCAGTTCGATTTGCTGAACCTAGGGAACGAAGAACTGCG